>CAUJGH010000470.1 GCA_963169575.1 Myxococcota bacterium
CGGCAGCCGCGGCGACCGAGCGATCCGAGCGGATCACCGGATTCAGCTTTTCATGCGTGCGCCGCTCAGCCGCGGCAAGCGCCTCCCGGCTCGACCGCAGGAACTGGAATGCCCCGATCGCGAAGAGCGCCAGGGCCGGGAAGAAGGTCACCGGCGGCAGGACCTCGGAGCTCGAGCCGGCGAATGCCGCGACGGCCAGCCCCATCAGGATTGCGCCCATCGATCGTCCGTCCGACATCCTCGACCTCGCCTCGGCGGGCCCCGGATCCGTCCGGGCGCCGCTGCCCCGGCGAATCGTCGTTCCACCCGGCTTTGCTTGAGCCCGGATCGGGGATCTTCAGGACTTTTTTCGGGCGGCGAACAGGGCGGCGGGGATCTCGGGCTTCGCGCGGGGGACCCGGGCCAGCGACATGTTCTCCGCGACGTGCTCGGGATCGCGCATGCCGACCACCGCGCACGTGATGGACTCCGTGCTGCGGGTGAATTGGAGCGCGGCGGTGGCGTCGCTCGGGGCCTCGGGGAAGGCTGCACGGACGAAGTCCGGGACCCGGCCGACCAGGCGTCCGCCGTAGAGGGGAGCGCTCGCGAAGACGACGGTGCCGGTGTCCCGGAGGCTCTCGAGGATCGCTCGGCTCTCGCCGTCGGGGCCGAGCTGGCTCGCGAGCGCCGCGCCTTCGCCCATCGCGAGGCCGTAGGGCAGCTGGATCGCGCGCAGATGATGATCGGACTGGCCGACCTCGAGCGCGATCTCGAACAGATCGACGATCGAGAGATGGCTGCGATCGGAGTCGGGCAGCAGGAACCCGTCCCAGGTCGCGAGCCCGTAGGCGCCGATCGCACCGCGTTCCGCCGCGCCTTCGAGCGCCTCGAACGCGCTCGCGATCGCGCGGCGGAAGCCATCGACGCCGAGCTCGCGCAGATGGATCTCGGGCTCCTGGATCAGGTAGTAGTCGAGGGTCGCGAGGCCGAGGTTGCGTCGGCTGCGCTCGATCTGATCGAGCAGGAAGCGCGGGGTCAGGGCGTGGCCGCGATGGACGTCGTCGAGGGAGAGGAGGCCGGAATCGATGTAGGTCGCGTAGAGATCGCGCTGGGCCGAGGCATGATCGCGGACCCGCTCGCCATCGGGCGTCAGCGCGCCGCCCTTCGTCACGACGACGATCTCCTCGCGCGCGACCTTGCGTTCGGAGAAGGCGCGGCGCAGCGCATGCCCGAGCGCCCGCTCGCTCGATTGGAAGCGATCCGAGAGCGCCGTGTTCAGCACGTTGCCCCCCGCCTCGACATAGTCGGCGAAGGCGCTGCGGTAGAGCAGGTCGTCGACGCCGCCCGGCTGGCCGCGCAGCGAGCCGAATCCGAGCGAGGCGAGCCAGAGGGCGTCGGGCCGCGAGAAATGGTCGGGCGCCGCGTCCTGCCGCTGCGCGAAGGCGCGCGTTCCCGTGCTCGTGGCACGGCCCGGCACGAGATCGGTGGGCCTTCTCTTCGGGGCGTCGTCCGCAGGCATGGGGCGCGTAGGCTATCGCGCAGGCAAGCCCGCGCCAAAGCGGTTGCCTCGGCTCCGCTCTCCCGCCCACTGCGTATACTGCGCGAGCCGCGCATCGCGGGGGACGAGGAGAAGGCGGGCATGGACGAGCTCTTTTCGATTCGCGGCAAATGTGCGCTCGTGACGGGCGGTGGAAGCGGGATCGGCTGGATGATCGCCCGCGGTTATGCGCGCGCCGGGGCACGGGTGTACATCGCCTCGCGCAAGCGTGCGGAGCTCGATGCGCGCATCGCCGAGCTCGGAGGCGAAGGCGATTGTCGCGCGCTCGAGGCCGATCTCTCGAGCGAGTCGGGCTGCAATGCGCTCGCGGACGCCTTCGAGGCCCGGGAGGAGCGGCTCCACATCCTCGTCAACAACGCCGGCGCGAACTGGGGCGCGCCCTACGCGGAGTTCCCCGAGTCGGCCTGGGATCGGGTCCTCGACGTCAACGTCAAGGCGGTCTTCTCCCTGACCCGGCGACTCACGCCGCTGCTCGAGCGATCCGCGAGCGCCGCAGATCCCGCGCGCGTCATCAACATCGGATCCGTCGACGGGATCAGCGTCCCGGCGATGGAGACCTGGGCCTACGCCGCGAGCAAGGCGGCCGTTCATCACCTGACGCGGATGCTCGCGAAGACGCTCGCGCCGAAGCGGATCACCGTGAATGCCGTCGCTCCCGGTCCGTTCCAGAGCCGGATGATGCGCGCGACCCTCGAGCGGCTCGGGGATCGGGTCGCCGGGCTCGTTCCGCTCGGGCGGATCGGCGAGCCGGAGGACATGGCGGGCGTCGCGATCTTCCTGGCCTCTCGCGCGGGCGCCTACGTCGACGCGGCGGTGATCCCCGTCGATGGCGGGCTTTCCGGGACGCGCTGAGCCCGGGCCGAGCCCGCGTCGAAGTCGCCCGAGGCGCCGCGGATCCCGCCTCGCGACGGGCATTCGCGGCCGCGATGTCCGAAGATCCGGCCATCGGAGCCGCCGAGCGCGGCGGCCCGGTGAGCGCCCGGAGAGAGCGCTCTCAAGGCATCGAATACCGTTCCAGGAGGCGTCCGCATCCCATGTCCGAAGAACCCTTGATCGCGATCTTCGTCGACTACGAGAACCTCGCCATCGGCGCGCGGGACTCGAAATGGCGGACGATCAACATCGACCTGATCCTGAAGCGGCTGCTCGAGAAGGGGCGGATCGTCTACAAGCGTGCCTACTGCGATTGGAGCCAGTACCGCGGCGACGTGCGGGAATTCCATGCGCGCGGCATCGAGCTCGTCGACATTCCCCGTTCCAAGATGAGCGGGAAGAACAGCGCGGACATCCGCATGGTCGTCGATGCGCTCGATCTCTGTTATTCGAAGGAGCACATCGAGATCTTCGCCCTGCTGACCGGTGACAGCGATTTCTCGCCGCTCGTCTCGAAGCTGAAGGAAAACCACAAGCGCGTGATCGGCTGCGGCGTCAAGAACTCGACCTCGACGCTCCTGATGACGAGCTGCGACGAATTCCTCTACTACGACGACCTCGCGCAGATGGCGGACGTCCGGACGCAGAAGCACGCCCAGAAGAAGCCGGCGGTCGCGAAGAAGACGACCGAGAAGGCGGCGGAGAAACCGGCGGCGAAGGTCGTGGAAGGCAATGTCGCGCCGGACGGGCAGGACGCGCCGGACGCGATCGACCGCGTGCTCGAGATCGTCGAGAGCCTCTCGAAGGACTACGACGTCGTCTGGGGCTCGATGATCAAGCAGGCGCTGCGGCGGGTCCATCCGGACTTCAACGAGGGGAACGCGGGCTACCGGAACTTCAACGAGCTGCTCCAGGATGCGGAGAAGGAAGGCTGCGTCCGGCTCGAATACGACGAGCGCCGCGGCAACTACCGCGTGGACCTCGTCGACGACGTCTGAAAGCCCTCTCGGGCGCGCGCCGCCGCCGATCGCTTCCGGCGGGCGGCGAGCGCGAGTCCGAAGGCGGCGACGGCGAGCGAGGAGGCGGCCGCGGGTTCCGGGGCCTCGATCGGGTTCGTGGGATGGAGACAGCCCGAGTCGGCGGGGAAGTCGATCGTGAGATCGCCATCGTCGTCGATCCCGTTGTCGCATTGGAAGGCGTCGGTGTTCTCGGAAGGATCGATTCCGAATGCGCAGCCCGGGTCGGCCGGAAAGTCGACGAGTCCATCGCCGTCCTCGTCGATCCCGTCGTTGCAGTCCGGCTGGTCGACGAGGGCGAGCAGGTCTTCGCGATAGGCGAAGAGATTCACGATGAACCCGCGATTGCCGAAGAACGAGGTGTTGGGTTCCTGACCCGCGAAACTCGCGCGGGCGAAGAGAATGCCGACCAGCTCGGCGCTCGCGCCGCTGCCGACGAAGGCGCCGCCGCCCGAATCGCCGGTCACCATGTCGGCCTCGTGCTGGCCGTTCGGGGGATTGGCGATTTCATCGAACGTGATCGAGAAGGCCTGGGTCGCGAAAACGAGTTCGTCGATCGTGCTGATGCGGTTGGTGCCCCAGCGCATCCTGCGCGGGCTCGCCCACTCCCAACCGTCGACATTCTCCCAGGTGATTGACGGGCCTCGGCTGAACCCGTTTCCGATCACGGTGATGAGTGTATTCACGCTCGGCGAGGCATTGGTCAGCGCGACGTCGGCGATCGGGGGACGCGTCGAGAGCTTGAAGGCGATGAGATCGGCGAGCGTACCGTCCGGATTGCTCATCCGGACGGTCGAGCCGGAGACGGGGAGGTAGCCCGTCCCGCCGAGCCAGAACGTACCGGTCCCGACGTGGTTCGCCGTCAGGACCCAGCCATTGCGGAAATAGACGCCTGATAGCCCGTTGACGACGCCGAGGCGGGCGAAGCCGGGATCGGGGTTCGGCGCCGACGTGTTCTCGGCGCCCGTTCCCGTCGCGATGAGGACTGCGGCTGCGGGACCGGGGGACAGAGGGGGAGCGAAGGCGAGGAGCAGCGCTGCGACGAGCGAGGCCCCGGTCGTTCGGCGGGACAAGCGGGGCAGCGCGCGCGGGGACGGGCGAGATCGCATCGGCTTCGAATCTTCCGGCTTCGGGGCACGACTTCGCCCGGGCGCCCGTTCCTGGACCGGATGGATCCGGCCGGGGGCGGGTGGCGGCGATCCTATCATGCGAGGCCGTCCGGCGGTCGGGTTTTCCGTGGGCTCTCAGTCGGCGGGTCCAGCGCCGTCGCCGAGCCCGAGGATGGCCCGGCAATGGGCGCGCAGGGTGTGGCAGGCATCACGCAGGGGCGCGAGCCGCGAAGCCGTCGCCGCGCCGTCATGCGCATCGCCGGGCGCGGTGGGGGCCAGGCCGAGATCGGCCTCGAGCTGGGCGACGAGCGCGATCGCGCTGCGGGCCGCGGCCGAGAGATCGCGCGTCTCGTCGATCTGCGCCCCTTCGAAGGGCGCGCTCCAGCGCGCGGCGATCGCCTCGCCCGCCTCGGTGAGCCGGACCTGAACGATTCGCAGCACCCGCTGATACTCGCCGTGCACCGACACTGCCGCGCACCTCCCGCAGAGGCAGCTTCGCACGCGGGATGCGTCGTTGCCGGTCCGCGCCGCTCAGCGCTTCCCGAGCAGGCGGCGCCCCCGGCGCACGAGCGCGAGGACCAGCAGCGGCTCGAGGCCGACGAGTCCGCAGCCGCCGCCGCCCCCGCCCGAGCTCGGTGTGGCCGAGCCGCCGCCATCGCCGCCCCCGCTGCCGGCGCCCGCGCCAGGCGCTGCGCCGCCTCCGCCCGCCGGCGGTCCTGCCGCTTCGAGCAATGCGATCGCCGCGTCGAGCTGTACGCGCGGCGTCGTGATCCCGTTGCGGCCGTCGAGGATCGCCTCGCCCGCCAGGACGAGCGCGTTCTCGATCCCGTCGACGGTCGCGCCGGGGACCGCTTCGCGCATCGCCGCGACGGCACCGGCGACATGGGGCGTCGCCATCGAGGTGCCGCTGCCATTGCGCGTCCCGCCGCCGACGGCGGCCGACTGGATCGATTCGCCCGGTGCGAGCAGCGTCAAGAACTCGGCTGAATTCGAGAAGGAAGAGACGACGTCGCTGCCGCCGACGGATCCGACGCTGATGACGTTCGAGAGGCAGGCCGGGCTCGCGATCGCGTTCGTGAACGATTCGTTGCCCGAGGCCGCGACGGTCGCGATGCCCGCATTGCGCAGCTGTTTCACGGCATTGAACTGCGAGGGCGAGGCCTGGTTGCAGCTCTGGTTCGAGCTGTAGGCCGAGCCGCCGAGCGAGAGATTGATCGCGGCGATCTCGTGGAACGCCGAGAGCGCGAGCACGTGCTGCATCGCGGCGAGAATGTCCGAGGTGTAGGCGCCCGGCTCGCCGTCGATGTCGCTGAAGACGTTGATGGCGATGAGTTCGGCGTGGGGCGCGACGCCGACGAGCGGCCCCGACGCGGCGTCGCCGAGCGCGATGCCGGCGACGTGGGTGCCGTGGTCGCAGCCCGAGACGGCGCACGGGATCGCAGCGCCTTCGCCCAGCATCTGGCTCCCGCCGTTCGGGCAATCGTCGTCGAGGGAGAAGCAGGCCTCTTCGATCAGCCTCGAGGCGAACATCGGATGGTCGATGTCGACGCCCGTATCGATGACGGCGACGGCGAAGCCGTCTCCGTCGTGCGTCGCATCATGGGCCACGTCGGCACCGATCTGCGGGATGCTCTCGAGCAGGCTCGCGCGGTGGACGCCGTCGAGCTCGATCGAAAGGGTCGGTGTCTCGACGATCAGGTTGAGCAGAGCGCCGGGGGAGAGGCGGGCGGCGCCGTGGCCGAGCAGCGGGAAGACCCGCAGATCGTCGACGGAGTCCGGGCGGCCGCCCGACTCGAGGCGGTGGGCGAGATCGGCCGGATCGGCGATCGAAGTCGTTTCGAAGATCACCCGCACCTCGCGGTCGCGAGCGACCGCGTCGACGATCGCCGGGGCGACGGCGAGCGGCCGTTCGAGACGGGCCGCATCGATCGCCCGTTCCAGCGCTTCGCGGACGACCTCGGGGTCGGCGGAGTCGAGCGCGCCGGGCGAGAGGGGGCCCGGGCGTTCGTTCCCGGCGATCGGGCCCGCACCGGCCGGATCGGATTCGCCCTTGGGCGGCTCGGCGGCGGCGTTACGCGGCGCGAGGGCGGGCAGGCGGGCGAGCTTTTCTTGCGCCGGCTTTTCTTGCTCCGGTTCGGTGCCTGCGCTCGGCTGTGGCCCGGCAGCGCCGGCGCGCGCCTGGGCCGATGGGTCGTCGCTGTGGTGGGCCCCGCGCTCTGCGTCGAAGCGTGGACGCGCGAGCGAGATGAGAAGCGCCGCTCCGAGCAGGAGGAGGAGGCCGACGACCAGCCCGGTCCGAATCTTCATGGCGGGCTCCCGGAGAGGGTGTTTTATGCCACGGAATTCGATCGGGACGGGGGCTGGGGATCTTGAAGCCTGGTTCCGCCCGGATCGGATATTCCCAGGGGCAGGTGGGAAGATCCGCTTTCGGGCCCGGGGTTTGCCCCATCAAGTCGGGTGAGCCGAGGGCCGTAGGGCAACCCTGGGAGGGATCATGGCGAGCTTGGCGGCAGACATCGGCGAGAACGGGCTGGGCGCTGCGGGCGCCAGCGATCGATTCGCCGACGCGGCCATCGCTGCCGCACGCAGCCTCTCCCAATCCGACCCGAGCTTCGCGCGCTGGGTCGATCCGTTCGCGCGCGCCATCAAGCGCAAACGCCTCCGCCTCCCCTCTCTCTCGCCGACGGTCCATCGCATCCTGAAGCTGATCGAGAGCGCCGACGCCGACCTCGACGAGCTCGCGGCGGCGGTCGGCAGCGATCCCGCCCTCGCGACCCGCATCATGGGGGTCGCGAACAGCTCGTTCTTCCGTGGTGCGAGCGAAGTCGGCAGCGTTCGCGATGCGTTGATGCGTATGGGCGTACGCGAGGCGCGGACGATCGTGATCGTCGTCGCACTGCGCTCGACCGTGCTTCGCTCTCCCGGGCTCGGCGATCTCGCCCACGGCATCTGGCGCCACGCGCTGTTGACGGCCTCGGCTTGTCAGGAGATCAGCGCCGAGCTCCCGCGCTGGGAGAGCTCGGGCTTCCTGGCGGGACTCGTCCACGAGCTCGGCCAGCTGGCGGTCCTCTCGTTCGCCTCGGAGCTGCCGGCCTGGCAGGACGACGGTGCCGTTCCGAGTCCGGCGGTCGTTTCGACGCTGGCGAACGCGACCCTCGTCTCGCTCGGCGCGATGATCCTCGAGTCCTGGGGATTCCCGGCGCCCTTCTGCGACGCGATCTACGGGCAGCGAAGCCCCGAGCAGGTCGAGGGCGACGCCGGCGAGCTCGCCCGCGCAATCGACCTGGGCCACCGGATCGCCGAGCAGATCGATCGCGGCTGGCCCAAGAGCCCCGACGACCTCGACGCCGAGCTGCTCGCGTCGGGCACCCGCCTCGGCCTCGATGCCGATCGCCTCTGCGACATCGCGGGCGATGCCGAGGCCAGCTTCGAGGCGCTCAACAAGCTCAGCTGAATCCGATCGACGCGGCGATCGCTCGACGCGAGATCGAAGGGCGACGAGCGCGAATCAGCGCGCGGGCGCCGCCTCCGACGTGTCGGTCATCCAGGCCGGCAGACCCGGACCCGCCGCTGGAGCAGCCGTCGGCGCGCGCCCGGACGGAAGCGGATCGCCGACCACCGAGACCGAGAGGGCCGACTCCGGGGCGTGGGGCAGTGGCCGAGTCGAGCCATCCGGGAACGCGGATGTCGCCGGCGCGGCGACTCGGCCGGGCCGGGCCGTCGCGCTCGCACGGTCCGATGCCGGCGAGGGCTGGTATTCGATCAGGTCGACGGAGAGCACGAGCAGGCCGAGCATGGCCGGAACGACGAGGAAGGGCCCGGCGATGCGCGCACGCCGCCGCCAGCGCCGTGCGCGGCGCATGGCCCTCCGGTCGTCCCCGGAATCCGTCGAGTCGAGCATGTGCCAGCCTCCCCGCGCTGCTGCGCGTCCGAACCGGCTCCGAAATCGGGCCGCGGCTGGAGAGGCATGAGGAGAATCCCGGGTCGGATACGCGCGCTGCGCGCGTGCTGCGGCCGCGCTGCCGGCTCAGTCTTCGCGGGTGAAGCGCAGGATGTAGTTGTCTTCGAGCCCGTCGAGCTCGACCTCGTCGCGCAGGCGGAATCCGGCACGCACGATCTCTTCGCTGAAGACCTCGCGGCCCGCGCGGACGTGCTCGAGGAGATAGGCGGACGTGACGCCCGAGATGCGTTCGAAGTCGATCAGGACGAGCGTTCCGCCCGGCCGCAGCGCGCTCCGGAGACTGGCGAGCGTCTGCTCCGGATGCTCGAAATGGTGGTAGACGTCGCAGAGGAACGCGACGTCGATCGACGCCGGGGGAAGCGCGACGGATCGCTCGCTGCCTTCGACGACCGCGACTGTGGCCAGCCCGTCGCGCTCTGCGCGTCGGCGCAGATGCGCGAGGAATCCGGGCGAGATCTCGACGGCATACACGCGACCGGTCGGGCCGACGGCGGCATCGAAGAGCGCCGTGAAGAAGCCGGTGCCCGCGCCGATGTCCGCGACCGCCGAGCCGGGGGCGAGGTCGAGGGCCGCGACGATCGCGTCGCGACGCGCATAGACCGCGCGCGACTCGCCTTCGAAGCGCTCGATCCAGTCGTCGATCGCGAGATCCGGCGCGAGGAAGGGCGCGTTGATGTTCTCGGGCAGTCCGGTCGGGCGGGTGGGGGCCGAAGTTTCTCCGGGCGTCGAGACCGGCGACGGCGTCTGTGCGCCAGGCGTCGCGCAGGCGATCGGGAGCACGCCGACGAGTGTCGCGAACAGCGCCGCCCGCAGCGCGGCGG
>CAUJGH010000471.1 GCA_963169575.1 Myxococcota bacterium
GTCGGCCAGTCCCGGGCATGCCCGAGGCTCGCGCTGATCTGGTAGTTGACCGTCGTCGGGATGAAGAGGAGAAACGCAATCGGGAGCGCGCGGGCCGTGGCGAGCGCGCGCAGATCCCCCCGCGGCCGGGTCCGCCACGCCGCGAAGGCGAGCAGAACCAGATCACTCGCGGCCATGCCCGCATAGCCGAGCGGGGCGCCGGCCGTCGCCGCCAGCAGCGCGAGCCCGAACGGCAGCATCAGGGCCCCGGCCCATTGCCGGACCCCGAGCCGTCCGCCGCCATACGCGTTCGCGCCGGTCGCGAAGAGCACTGTCGACAGCGATCCGAGCCAGACCACGAGCGGCTGCAGCACGGGGTCGAACTCGTCGACGAAGCCCGCGCCCCAGCTCGCCAGATACGCGAAGACCCAGTGGATCGCGCCGAAGCGCCGGACGTGGGCCGTCATCAGGATGAAGACGACCAGCAGCGGCGCCGACAGCACGATCACCAGCTCGTTCAGCGCCTGCAACGGACTAGCGCCTCCGGCCCCGGGCATTGGCGGGGGCGGGGGCGACGCGAGGGTTCGTCCGTGACGAGCGCGGCGTCATCGCGCCCCGCTCGCGGGCGTCGCGGCGCTCGCATCAGCCCTGGCGCTCGAAATGCTCGTGCTGCTCGTGGGGGCGAGCAACGGCCGCGTCGCATGAACCTCCGTTCGCGCGAGACCCGCATCCCGGTGGACGAGTGCCGCGCGGTAGTCGGGATCGCGAACCATGTCGATGAAGGCGTCGACGTTCGGATATTGCATGACGGCGATCTGATGCCAACGCGCCGGCGCGCCGATCACCTGGCCGACGATGGGATTGAGCAGGATCAGACTCCCCCCGCGCGCCGTGGCATGGCGAACGGCGACTTCTCCGTATCGCGCATACGCCGCGGCCCCGGTCGACCCGGCAGCGGCGAGCGGATGGCCTTCGGGATAACGGGCGACGTCGTGATAGGCGAGCAGATTCAGGAACTGGAGCGGACCGGGCGGATCGGCCTCGAGGAGCGCGCGTAGCTGATCGGCGGAGGGCTCGAGCGGATTGACCGTCGATCCCACGAGCTCACGAACGATCGCATCGACCTCGGCTGCGCTGCGCTTCATCCTGCCCTCCCTCGGCGGGAGACGCTAGCAGTGGGCGGCGACTCCGGGGACGACCAGGGCCGAGAGCTCCGGCTCGTGACCGGAGCGGACGACCACGAGATGGTTCGGCGGGATCTCGCGCCATGCCGGATCCCCGGTCAGCCGCTCGGAGCTCACGATCAGCGACCGCGCGATGCGGCCGTCGAGCGCCGGGTAGAGCGCGCCGGAGTAGTAGTAGAGCGACTCGGGCGCTTCGTCCGGATCGTTCGAGAAGCGCGTCACGACCGCGTCCCGGCCGTCCGAGAGCGCACAGTTCAGGTAGCTCGGCTCGCCGTCGCCGTGCTTCTCGACGAGCTCGACCACGCGAGCGATCGCCTTCTCGAGCGCATTCGCCATGCGCGTGCACGAATCGACCCAGGCCGGCGCACGCAGCATTTCGTCGATCACGAGGGCGAAGACGTGCTCGGAATCGGTGCTCCCATAGACGTTGTCGAAGGCCTCGTCACGGACGCCGGCCAGCATGTGACGCCGCACCTGGCGGAAGTTGCCGACGTCGCCGTTGTGCATGAAGAGCTGGGAGCGGAAGCGGAAGGGATGGCAGTTCGCCTCGTTGACGCCGCTCGACTGGGTGGCCGCGCGTACGTGGGCCAGGATGCAGCCGCTCGAGACGACCCGCGTCAGGTTCACGAGGTTGCGATTGTTCCAGGCCGGCGTGATCGAGCGGAAGACGGCGGGCTCGAGTCGGGCGTCTTCGGCATACCATCCGACGCCGAAGCCATCGCCGTTCAGGGGCTCTTCCCGCTCGCGGCTATGGGTGCTCTGCCGGATCAGCGAATGCTCGGGCTCGAGCAGCAGCGACGAGAGCCGGATCGGCTCCCCCATGTAGAGCGTGAATCGACACATCGGCGGATCTCTCCCTCGTCTTCGGCCCGGGATCGATTCGCGAGAGGCGGCGAGCGTCCGGGGCGCTCCTTCGATCGGTCGGCCCGGGCTTCCACTCGATGCCTCCGCTCGTCCGGGAACGCAGGAAGCTCCGGCTCGCACGCGACGAACGCGGGCCGAGGCGAACGCCGGATCGCGCCTCCGGGCGAATCCCCGGCAGGACTCGGGGGACCGATCGAGCAGCCGACCCCGCGATCGCCGCTCGCGAAGCCACCGGTCGGCGGTCCCTCCTCGCTCGCGCCTCCCGATCGCTTCGGCTATCCCGCTTCCGCATGGAAGCAATCCCGCTCGATCCCACGCCGCACTCGAGTCCGCGGCGATCCCGCCGCATCGCGCGCTCCGGCGGCGCGTGCGCGCTGGCCTTCCTGGTCGCGACCACGATCGCCCTCGCCTGCGCCCTGCCGGGACGACCGGTGCAGGTCCTGCCCGAGCTGCACGGCCGGATCCTCGGAGAAGCCGCCACGGTCGGTGCGCGTCTTCGCCTCGTCGTGATGCACCGCGAGACCCCCTCGCTCCACGCGCGCCGGGAGATCGCGATCGATCGCGACGGCGGCTTCCGATTCGCGCCGATCCGGCTCGAGGTCGCCGGCCGGGAATTCAGCAAGCACTACCGCGTCTATCTCCACCTGCGATCGGGTGACGCCGACCGCGTGATCTGGCGGGCGGACGTCTCCCGCTTCGAGGCGCCGAGGCCGATCCCGCTCGACTGCGATCTCGCCCGCCCCGCGGCACTGGGCGAGGTCTGTCGCGTACGCGATCCGCTGCGCCAGCCCTGGCTGCTCGCCGAAGGCGCAAAATCGTTCGAGCGTCTCTGCTCGGAGTGTCATGGACGCGACGGCCGAGGCGGAGCACCCGGGCGGGACGGCGCGTTCCCGGCGGATCCGCCGCCCGACCTGACGCAGATCGCCGCCCGCGCGGGCGGCCGCTTCGACCCCGATCGCGTCGCCGCCTGGATCGAGGGCCGATCGCTCTCCGCCGGTCATTCCCGGGGCGAGATGCCCGTCTGGGGCGAGCGATTGAGCGTCGAATTCTCGCGCTATGCGGAAGGGGACGAGCTGATCGGCGCGACACTCGATCCGATCCTCGCGCATCTCGAGAGCCTGCAGCAAACCGGCCGGTAGACGCGTGGCGCGCAGCCCGGCTGAACCCGCGCTCAGCGCTCGGCCCGGATGCCCCGATCGGCGAGAGCGCGCTCGCAGAACGATCGGATCCGGTCGATCGCCTCGGCCGACTGCGAAAGATCGGCGTGATCGACCGCATTGACTTCGAAGAACTCCGATCCGGGGATCCCCTCGGCGAGATCGCGCCCCAGCCGGATCGGAATCGCGAGGTCACCGACGAAGTGCAGGATCAGCGCGGGAACCCGCACCTCCGGCAAGAGGGCGCGAACGTCGGTGTCGATCATCATTCCGATCAGCTGACGAACGGAGTCTCGCGGACCGATCAGGCGCTCCATCGCGACGTACGTCTCGTCGTCGATCACGTCCCTCGACAAGCTCGGCATCAGGATCGGACGCAGGAGTCCGCGGCCCCAGCCGTGGACCACCTGCTCGAGGGTGCGGCGCGGAATCCCGATCGGATATTCCTCCGATTGAAGGAAGCGCGCCGCCGTTCCGACCAGGATCAATCCGAGCACGCGTTCGGATCGGCTCGACGCGAAATGGATGCACATCGGGCCGCCCTCCGAGATCCCGATCAAGAAGGCCCGCTCGAGTCCCGCGGCATCCATCACGGCTTCGATGTCGCGACTTCGCTGGTCGAGGTCGGGGACGCGGAGCGCCGGATCCGAGAGGCCCTGCCCGCGCTTGTCGAAGGTCACCACCCGGGCGAAGGCCGACAGCGCGTCGAGGGTTCCGCGCGACGAAGGGAGGGCGTCCATCACGGCGAGGTGGGAGATGATGCCGGGAGCCACGACCAGCGGGATCGGGCCGCTGCCGCGCTCGTTGTATGCGATCCGGGCGCCGTCGCTCCGCGCGAACTTCGTCGGATGGATCGACGGGGCCGTCAGCGCCTTGAGTGTCAGTCGGGCCGGCGCGATCGCTCCGAGGGACGGTGCAGCGGGCGGAGGGGACGCAGCGCCGAGGGACGAGGGCGGAAAGGGACGGCCGAGCAGCCGACGGACCGCCAGCCCGAGAGGCGACGCGACGACACCGAGCAACACGATCATCGCCGCGAGACCGCTCAGCAGCGACTCGTTCTCCGTCACCCAGCTCGCGATTTCCGCCAGACTCGTCATCACGCCCCAGGCTACTCGATCTTCGCCGACTTCCCCGGCATCTCGTTCGGCATCAGCAGCGCGAGCGGAAAGAGCACGAGGAAGAGCACGGCGATGAAGGCGAAGGCGTCGTAGAACGCCTCCATCATCGCCTGCGAGGCGAGCATCCCGTCGAGCACGTGACGTGCGGCGACCTCCGCCGCCTCCGGCTCGAGGCCGCGATCCCGCAGGCTCTCGACCAGTCGCTCGACGCCCGCCGCCGAGCCCGCGTCGAAGGGGCTGATGTGGCGCGCGAGCTCGACGCGGTGCAGATCGCTCCGGCGATCGAGGATCGAAGCGAGGGCAGCGATGCCGAAGCTGCCCCCGAGCTGCCGGAACAGGTTGTAGAGGCCGGCGCCCTTCGAGACCTCGAGCGCGGGCAACGATCGCAGCGTCGCTGCCGAGAGGGGAACGAACAGCAATCCGCTCGCTGCGCCGCGCAGCGCCTGGGCGATGAGGACCTCGTTCCAGCCGGAAGCGAGCGTCAGCCGGCTCATGTACCCGAGCGTGAAGAGCATGAGCACCATGCCGATCAGGAAGGGCTTGCGCGGACCGACGACCCAGATGAGATTGCCGAGGGCCGCCATGACGATCGCCGTCGTGATGCTCGAGGGCAGCGACGAGAGCCCCGACTGCCAGGCGGTCCAGCCGAGCAGCGTCTGCGTGTACACGGGAAACAGGAAGATCACGCCGTAGAGCGCGAGCCCGCCGAGGGCCGTGAAGAGACAGCCGACGGCGAAATCCCGATGGCCGAGGACGCGCAGGTCGACGATCGGATCTTCGGTCGTCAGCTCGCGCACGATCAGCCCGACGATTCCGACGGTCGCAGCGGCGGCCAGCAGGACGATCTCGCCGCTGTCGAACCAATCCTTCTTGTTGCCGCGTTCGAGCAGCGTCTGCAGGCAGCCGATGCCGACGACGAGGAGGGCGATGCCCGGCCAGTCGACCCGACCCGTCGGATTGCGAACGAGATGCGGCGGATCCTCGAGGTTCGCGGCGCAGAGCGTCGCCGCCAGCAGGCCGAGGTGCACGTTGATGAGGAAGCACCAAGGCAAGGACTAGTTGTCGGTGAGCCAGCCGCCGAGGGTCGGGCCGAGCGCAGGACCGATCATCGCGCCGACGCCGAAGATCGCCTGCCCGACGCCCTGCTTGGAGGGCGGAAAGGATTCGACGAGGATGGCGTGGGCCGTCGCCATGAGGGCACCGCCGCCGAGCCCCTGGACGATGCGCCAGAAGATCAACGTATCGACCGTCTGGGACGCGCCGCACATCGCCGAGGCGGCCGTGAAGATCAGGATCGAGGTCACGAAATAACGTTTGCGGCCGAATCGGTTCGCCATCCAGCCCGTCAGCGGCAGCACGATCACGATCGCGATGATGTACGAGGTGATGACCCAGTCGATCTCGTCGAGGGTCGCGCCGAGGTTGCCCATCATCGTCGGAACGGCGACGTTGATGATGCTCGTATCGATGATCTCGAGCAGCACCGCGAGCATGACCGAGAAGACGATCACGAGCCGCCGGAAGTCGAGGCGGTAATGCTCTTCCGAGGTCAGGGAATGGGCCGCCTCCGCCTTCCCGTCTCGCGCCCCCTCCGGAGCGGGGAGCGCGCCGGGCTCACCGGACATCGACGGTCACGACGGCCGACAACCCGATCGCGAGATCCGGGAGCGACTCGACTTCGGCGATGGGTCGCCGGCCCTCTCCGTCGTCGACCTCCTCGAGCGCGATTCGCACGGGAACCCGCTGCACCACCTTCGTGAAGTTCCCCACCGCGGGCTCGGGCGGGATCAAGGCGTATTTCGCACCGCTAGCCGGCGAGAACGATTCGACGCGGCCGTAGAAGACATGACCGTCGAGGGCGTCGATCTCGATGGTGGCCGGCTGCCCGGGACGCATGCGGCCGAGCTGGGTCTCCTTGAAGTTCGCCTCGACCCAGCGCCGCTCGATGCGCGAGAGGGCGAGCAGCGATTCGCCGGCCCGGACGATGTCGCCGGGCTCGACGTTCTTGCGGCCGACGATCGCGTCGAAGGGCGCGCGGAGCTCCGTGCGTGCGAGCGAGAGGCGCGCCTCCCGGAGCTCGGCCTCGGCCTGGCGGATCGGCGCCGAGTTGCCGAGGACCCCCCGCTCCGCCTCGGCCCGCAGCGAGAGCGCCTTCACGTTCGCGAGTGCCGCGTCGTGGGCCGCCCGCGCGGCGTCGAGCTGTTGGTCGGAGGCGGCGCCGCGCGAGGCGAGCGTTCGCGCGCGATCGAGGTCCCGGCCCGTGCGCCACTGCTCGACCGTGGCCGCCTTGCCTTCGGCATCCGCCGAAGCCGCCGCCGCCTCGGCCGAGTCCATCCGATTGCGCGCCGCCGCGAGATTCGCCTCCGCGCGGGCCACGCGGATCTCGGACTCCTCGGGATCGAGCACGACGAGCAGCTCGCCGGCTGCGACCCGTTGGTTCTCCGCCGCGCGCACCTCGCGAACGCGTCCCTGGATCTCGGGCGCCAGGAACGCGAGCGTGCCCTCGACGAAGGCATCTTCCGTCGACTCGAAGCCGCGCCGCCCGAGCCAGACCCAGCCCAGCGTCGCGATCAACGCCGCGACGACGAGTGCCGCGGCGATGCGCGGCGAAGCGGCGCCGCTGCGGCGCCGATCCATCGCGACGGCAGCCCGCTCGCGCGGACGGCGATCGACTTCGCCGCTCACGTCACTGCGTTCGCCGGCAGGATTTCGGAGGCTTCGGTTCGGCATGGCGGGCCGACGATAGGTCGCCGCATCTGGCGCATCGAGCCCGATCCGCGGTCCATTGGGCCCCATCGGGCCCCGGCCCGGGCGATCTGGCGCGCCTCCCCTGTCCGATCTCCGCTCGGGATCCTAAAGTCGGCTTCAACGAAGAGGAGGAGAACTCATGGCGATCCAGGTAGGCGAGAAGATTCCGAACGTGAAGGTCAAGGCCACGGACATGAGCGACTTGACGACCGACGCTCTCTTCTCGGGCAAGAAGGTCGTTCTCTTCGCCGTCCCCGGCGCGTTCACGCCGACGTGCTCGGCGAAGCATCTGCCGGGCTTCATCGAGAAGGCGGACGAGATCCGGGCGAAGGGCGTCGACGAAATCGTCTGCATGTCGGTGAACGACGCGTTCGTCATGAAGGCCTGGGGCGAGGATCGCGGCGCCGGCGACAAGGTCCGTCTGATCGCCGACGGCAACGGCGACCTGACGAAGGCCCTCGGCCTCGAGTTCGACGGCTCGGGCATCGGCTTCGGCCTGCGCTCGCAGCGCTTCGCGGCGATCGTCGAGAACGGCGTCGTCAAGAAGCTGGCGGTCGACGCGGGCGGCAAATTCGAGGTCTCGAGCGCGGAGGCGATCCTCTCGGCGTTGTAGACGCGAGCGCTTCGTTTCGCGGGCTCGTGCCATCTCACAAGACGCGACGGGCGCGGTGCGCTGGGTGCGAATGGCTCGCCCTCGGCACGGCCCGCGTTGCTTCTCGTATGTCGCTGCCGTTGCGATCTGCAAGCTGGAGCGACCGAAGGCTGCGCTTTACTTCGCGCCCAGCGCACCGCGCCCGTCGCTCGCCCGGGTGTTATTCGATCGCGAGACGGTGCGTTTGCGCGGGTGCAGGCAATTCGAGAATCGCCTCGCTTTTTGGGTATGGGCGGTCATCGCGCCACGCCGCACGCAAAGCTGCAGCGGTTCGCAGCGTCACCCACTCAACACGAAGCGAGCCCCGTTCAGCGCATGCGCGAGCGTCCGGCGCGAGAGGGGGGATGCGAAGTCAAGCGCAGCCAAAGCTCGCTCCAGCTTGCAGATTGCAACGGCAGCGACATACGAGAAGCATCGCGGGCCGTGCCAAGGGCGAGCCATTCGCATCCCCCCTCTCGCGCCGGACGCGCCTTGTGCGCGGAGCGGGTCGTTCACCCCGTGCGCATGCCCGGCGCCTCGTGCCCGCTCGCGACGACGTACTCGGCGTAGCTGCCGGGGTAGACGCGCGGGCCCTCCGGGCCGAGCTCGAGCACGCGGTTCGTCAGCTTCGACAGGAAATGGCGGTCGTGGGAGACGAGCAGCAGCGTCCCTTCGTAGCTCGCGAGCGAGGTGATCAGCATCTGCTTCGTCGCGAGGTCGAGATGGTTCGTCGGCTCGTCGAGCACGAGGAAGTTCGGCGGGTCGTAGAGCATGCGCGCCATCACGAGCCGGACCTTCTCGCCGCCCGAGAGCAGCTTGCAACGCTTCTCGATCTCGTCGCCCGGAAAGCCGAAGCAGGCCGCGAGCGATCGGATCACGCCCTGGCTCGTCTGCGGAAACGCGTTCGCGAGGGTCTCGAAGACCGACTCGTCGCCGTCGAGCAGATCCATCGAGTGCTGGGCGAAATAGCCGAGCCTGACGGCGGCGCCGAGCGTGACCTCTCCGCCATCCGGAGGATTCGCGCCGGCGGCGATCTTGAGCAGCGTCGACTTGCCCGCCCCGTTCGCGCCCATCACGCACCAGCGCTCGCCGCGCCGGATCAGCAGATCGAAGCCGTCGAAGATCTTCCGCTCGCTGTAGGCCTTGCGGATGCCGGCCAGGCGGAGCACGTCGTCGCCCGAGCGCGGCGCGGGGCGAAAGTCGAACTCGAGGGTCTGGGCGCGCTTGGGCGGCTCGACCTTCTCGATCTTGTCGATCTTCTTGATGCGCGACTGGACCTGGGAGGCATGGCTCGCCCGCGCCTTGAAGCGCGCGATGAAGGCCTCCTCCTTCGCGAGCATCGCCTGCTGGCGGGCGAACTGGGCCTCCTGCTCGCGCTCGGCGAGGGCGCGCTGCTTTTCGTAGAAGTCGTAGTCGCCGGAGTAGGTCGTCAGCTCGCCGCCGTCGATCGCGACGATCTTCGTCACGATGCGGTTCATGAACTCGCGGTCGTGGGTCGTCAGGATGAGCGCGCCTTCGAAGTCGCGCAGCCAGCCCTCGAGCCAGAGGATCGACTCGAGGTCGAGATGGTTCGTCGGCTCGTCGAGCAGCAGCGCGTCGGGCCGCATGACGAGGATGCGGGCGAGGCCGACGCGCGTCTTCCAGCCCCCCGAAAGGAGCCCGACGTCGCCCGCGACCTGCTCCGGCGCGAAGCCGAGACCGGCGAGCACTTCGTGGGCCCGAGCCTCGAGGCCGTAACCGCCGAGCGACTCGAACAGGACCTGCGCTTCGCCGTATTTCTCGATCAGCTTGTCGAGCTCGTCCGCCCGTTCGGGATCGGCGAGCGCCAGCTCGAGCTCGTGCAGCCGATGTGCCGCCTCGGAGACGGCGCCCGCACCCGAGATCGTCGCCTCGAGGACCGACTGACCCTTCATCTCGCCGATCGTCTGGCTGAAATAGCCGAGCGTGACGCCGCGATCGATCGCGACGCGGCCGTCGTCGGGCTCCTCCTCCTTCATCAGGAGACGGAAGAGCGTCGACTTGCCGGCCCCGTTCGGGCCGACGAGGCCGACCTTCTCCCCGCGCTGCACGGCAGCGGAGGTCTCGAGGAAGAGGATCTGGCCCCCGTGCCGCTTGGAGATCGAATCGAGTTGCAGCATGTCGCCCTGCCCTACCGCGCGCCCGAGCGGGCGGTGCCGTTCCCGGTTGCGCCGGCGCGCGCTGCCCGCTTCGATTCGCGCGCGCGCCGCAGGACCTCCTTCGCATCGAGATGGTCCTCGCCAGCGCGCGCGAGATATTCGTCGTAGCTGCCCGGGTCGTCGCGCACGCCCTCCGGCGTGATCTCGATGACTCGCGTCGCGAGCTCGTTCACGAACCAGCGATCGTGGGAGACGAAGACGACCGTGCCGTCGTATTCGCGCACCGCCGCGACGAGCGCTTCGATCGCCTCGAGATCGAGATGATTGGTCGGCTCGTCGAGGATCAGCACGTTCGGCTGCTCGACCGCCTGCCGCGCGAACAAGAGCCGCGCCGCCTCGCCTCCCGAGAGCGCGCCGAGCCGCTTCTTCCCCTCTTCGCCCGAGAAGAGCACCGCGGCGAGCTGGCCCTTCACGAAGCCGATCGGCTGCCCGGGACAGAAGCCGCCGAGCCAGTCTTCGAGGGTCTGCCGTTCGGCGCCGGCCTCGGCGACGAGCTGGGATTTATGGTCCTGCGCGACGTAGCCTGGATGGGTCTCGTAGCCCCATTCGAGGCGCCCGGCATCGGGCGTCTTCGCCCCGACCATGACCTCGAGCAGCGTCGACTTGCCGATCCCGTTGGGCCCGATGATCGCGACGCGATCCCCGCGCTGGATCACGAGATCGACCCCGTCCAGCACGCGCTTCTCGCCGTACGACTTCGAGATGCCGGCCAGCTCCACGACCTGGCGACCGCTCGGACGCCGCTGCCGGAAGCGGAAACGCGGATAGCGCCGCGAGCTCTCGGGCAGCCGCTCGATCTCGATGCGATCGATCATCTTGAGCTTGCTCTGGGCCTGGCGCGCCTTGGTCGCCTTCGAGCGGAAACGCTCGACGAAGGCCTTGTGCTCGGCGATCACGGCCTCGCGCTTCTCGATCTCGGATTCCTTGCGCTCGCGCTCTTCCTGCTTGGCCTGCACGAAATGGGCGTAGTTGCCGGGATAGGCCTTGATCGCGCCGTAGTCGACGTCGACGATCGTCGTCGCGACGGTGTCGAGGAAGCGGTGGTCGTGGGAGATGAGCAGCGCGACGCCCTTGTAGTCCTGCAGGAACTCCTCGAGCCACCGGATCGAGAGAATGTCGAGATGGTTCGTCGGCTCGTCGAGCAGCAGCACGTCGGGCTCGGCCGCCAGGACCTGCGCGAGCAGCACGCGCAACTTGAAGCCGCCCGAGAGCGTCGAGAGGGGCTGCTCGTGGACGGCCGTCGGGATGCCGAGCCCCTCGAGGATCTCGCCGGCGCGTGCCTCGAGGCCGTAGCCGTCCCCTTGCAGGATCACGTCCTCGACCACCGCATAGCGCTCGGCATCGAAATGGTCCGACGCGCGGGCGAGGATCTTCTCCTTCTCCTCCATCGCCGCCCAGACGACCTCGTTGCCCATCATCACGACGTCGAGGATGCGCTCGTCCTCGTACTGGAAATGGTCCTGCTCGAGCACGCCGACGACCGCGCGCTTGGGGATCGAGACCTCGCCGTCGCTGGCCGAATCCTGGCCGGCCAGGATCTTCAGAAAGGTCGACTTCCCGGATCCGTTGGCGCCAACGATCCCATAGCGCTCGCCGCGATTGAACTGGAGCGATGCGCCGGCGAAGAGCGTGCGGCCGCCGAAGGATTTCGAGAGGTTCGAGAGCGAGATCATGATGCGAACGGGTCCTGTCGGGCGGGTCCTGGCGAATTCGTCCTGCCGGGGGCGCGGCGGGCGCCTACCTTAGCGGAGAACCCGCCGAACCCGATCGGAGGCCTCCATGCAGAGCTTTCCCCACCTCTACAGCGTCTCGGCCCGGGCCGGCAGCGCGGGCGAAGTCGCCCTCGAGAGCCCCGGCCTCGCGGCCCTCGCCAGCGCCGCCCCGGCGGAGTTCGGGGGGCCCGGCAATCGCTGGTCGCCCGAGACGCTGCTGGTCGCCGCGGTCGCGGATTGCTTCGTGCTCTCGCTCCGCGCAGTGGCCCAGGCGTCATCCCTGGCCTTCTCGTCCGTCTCCTGCCAGGCGGAGGGCACTCTCGATCGGGTCGAGCGGACCACCCGCTTCACCGCAGTGACCCTGCAGGTCGAGCTCGTTCTGCCGGCAGGCGGCGATGCGGCCAAAGCCGACCGGGTGCTCGAGAAGGCGAAGACCGCCTGCCTTGTCTCGAACTCCCTCGCCTGCCCGGTCTCGCTCGAAAAGAGCGTGCGAATCGCCTAGCCGTCCACACGGACGGCGAGCGGCGATCACGTCAGTCCCGATGCCAGCTTCCCCGTGCGTAGGCCGTCCGGTCGGCCGTCGTCTTCGGAAGGACGAGCTCGCCGGCCCAGGCGCGCTCGAGCGCGTGGCCCATCTGGGTCACCAGCTTCGCATCGGTGACCCGGACGACGAGATCGCGGCCGTCCTCCCGGAGCGAGAGGATCCGCTTCAGGGGATGCTCCGACTTCTCGTGGGCCTCGACGTTGCGAAGGCAGCCCTCGATCTCGTCGCGATGGGCGGCGAGAAAGCCCCCGGACAGGCGCAGCTCGCCCGCCGGATCATCGTCCGCGATGCGTTCACAGGCGGGACAGTCGAGCGCATACGAGCCGATCGGCGGCGTTTCCCAGGTCCAGCGTCCGTTGCGATAGCTCGCATGACATCGCGGGCAGCCGGCCAGCTCGGGCAGCTTGCCCGGGGATTCGGCGTGGATGCGGCGGCTCTTGCGGGGGGTACTCGCGGCGGGATGATTCGATTCTCGTTGGCGACGCATGGGGGCTCCTCCTCTTTTCGCGAGCATCGGTCCCCTGGCGGCCAGAGCAAGGCCCGTGCCCGAACGGCCCGGAGCGCCGCTTTCCCGCTCGGCGAGCGGGAGATCGCGAGGAGTGACCCGATCGAGGCGGCTGGAAGGACGGACGCCCGAAGCGCGAACGTCGCGGCCCTGAGCCGAACCGCCCCGTCTCGTGGCGACACGCCTCGGCGTCGACTCGAGCACGCGTCGCCTCGAACCGCCTGAATCGATTTCGTGCTGCCCCGCAGAATGGCATGCTTCCTGCTCTTTCGGGTGTTGCCGGGCGCGGGCGGAAGACCGCCGAGCCCCCCGAATCCCGTCTTCGAAAGAATCCGGACCGCCGCGCGCATGGCGCAGGGCCGTGCTCGCGGGTGAGTCCTCTCCCAACGAGGTGCACATCATGGCCGAGACGAAAGAATCCTCCGTGGCCCCGCGAGGCTCCCTCTTCTCCGATCTCGATCCCTGGCGGGGATCCGATCCCTTCCGGAGCCTCTTCGATCGCTTCTTCCAGGAAGGTCCCGAGAGCGGGCGCCCGCTCCAGACTTTCACGACCCCCCAGGTCGACATCACGGAGTCCGCGGACGAATACCGGGTCCACGCCGAGCTGCCCGGCGTCTCGAAGGACGACGTCACCGTCGAGCTCGAGCACGGCATGCTCACGATCCGCGGCGAGAAGAAGAGCCAGCGCGACGAGAAGAACGAGAAGGGCCGCCGGCTCGAATGCAGCTATGGCGCCTTCTCTCGCAGCTTCGCCCTGCCGGCCGACGCCGACGCCGACCGCATCTCGGCGCAATTCAAGGACGGCGTGCTCGACGTCGCGATCAGGCGGTCGGCGGCGAGCAAGCCGAAGCAGGTCGCGATCAAGGGCTGATCCGGTCCGCGCGAGCCGAAACGCGACGGCCCCGACCGATCCGGCGAACCGGACCGATCGGGGCCGTCCATGCGCTCGTCCCCGCCTCAGGGCGGAGCCGAGCGAGCAGACCTAACGAAAGGCCGAGGCGCCACTCGAGGAGCGGCCCCGCCCCCCGCGCGCGCTGCGGCGAGCGCCCGACGGGGCGCTGGACGGGCTCCCGGGACGCGCGCCGGATCGGCTGCTCGAGCGGGGACGGCCGCGACCGCCGCCCGATCGCTCGCTGCCCCGATCGCCCGCGACGCGTTCGATCGCCGGTGCCTCGGCGAGGCCCGTGGCG
>CAUJGH010000472.1 GCA_963169575.1 Myxococcota bacterium
ATCCGCCGCCCGACGTCTCGGGACTCCCGGTCGAAGATCCCGGCGCAGATCGGCGCAGGCGGAGAGGCTGAGGGCTCAGCGCACCGCGCGGGAGAGCTTCTCTCCGAGGCCCGACGCGAGGTTGCGAAGGATCACGACGCCGATGTCCGGTCGCTGTCGGAAGAGCGTCTCGAGCTCGCGATGATCCAGCGTCGCGGCGCGCAGCGGGCTCGTCGCCCACGCCGTCGCCGAGTGGACCTCGCCCGTCAGGAGCGACATCTCGCCGAGGCACTCCCCGACTCCGACGCGTCCGACGTCTTCCCCCCGTCGTCGGATCTCGGCCCCTCCCTCCAGCAGGACGTAGAGGATGCGGTCGTCGTCGGCCTCCCGGATGACGGATTCGCCGGCGGCGAAGCGGGCCACACGACAGCGGCTCGCGAGTCGCCGGAGCTGCTCGTCGTCGAGGCCCGCGAACAGGCGGAGTCCCCCCATCACGCGTTCGATCTCCGGGAGCACCCGCTGCCGGACGAAGGGCGCGAGTACGACATCGGCGATCGCTCCGCCGAGATCGCCGAGATGCATCTCGTCGAACTCGGGAGGGCCGTAGAGACGGACCATCTTCACGATGTCGAGCCGTTCGACGTCCGAGAAGACCATGGCCGGGACGTAGGCGACGGGGAGGAATCCGAGCTCGAGCAGCGTGCGCTGCATGCGCGGCGAGTGGGCACTCACGTCGACCTCGAGATAGGCGACGTGCTCCCGCCCGCGGCAGTCGCGCTCGAGACTGGAAAGCAGGAAGCGCGCCACGCGGTCGTCGAGCGCGATCAGCTCGAATACGCGCACGATCCGATCGATCGGATCTTCGCTCCAGCCGATCGCCCCGACCGTTGCCGCGCCATCGAGTGCGACCAGGTAGTGCGATCGGCGGGCCTGCAGCTTGAAGAGGCCGTAGTGGAGCCGGAGCGGTCCGAAGACCTCGCGGTTCCGGACGCGTCCCCGCTCGATCCGCAGCAGCGTCGAGTATCCCTCGCTCGTCATCTCGCGGAGCTCGAGTCCGCCGGAGTCGTGATAGGCGCTCGAATCCTCGTCGACGATCGCGTCGGGGGGAAGTCCGCAATGGGCGAGGGCGAGCTCTGCGAGCCGCCAGACCTCCGGAATCACGCGGGGACGGCCGCGCCGCAGGGCGAGTGCATCGCCGAAATGCTGCGCCATCAGGCAGAGACTCTCGCGCCGCTCGAGTCGCATCTTGAGGGGCAGCAGGCCGACCGGCGCGAATCCGTGACGCTCCGCGATCTTGCGGCTGTAGGGGTGGGCGATGCGGGCCTCGACGAGTCCGACATGGAGACGCTCCCGGACCCGCTCGAGGCGCTCCTTCATCAAGCGTCGACCGATGCCGGCATTGCGTGCGGCCGGCGTGACGGCGAGCCGGCCGAACTCGCCGACGAGATCGGCATAGGCACCGATCTCGAGCAGGACGGAGGCCGTGCCCACGATCTCGAGCGTCTCGGTCTCCTCGGCGACGAGCAGCACCTGGTGCTCGCTGTAGATCATGCGTGTCAGGCCGTCGACGTCGTAGAACTGTTCGTAGGGGTAGGCGTCGTCGTAGGTCGCCTGGAAGACGTCGCGGATCGCAGCGGCGTCGCGCGCGTGGGCTTCGCGAATCCGGATCAAGCTTCGTCCCCCTCGAGCGGCGCGGCGAGCAGGAGCGCGAGCAGCGCCGCTCGAGACGGGAGCGCAGAGGCGATCACGTGCTCGTGGGCCGCATGGGCACCGTCGCCGACCGCGCCGAGACCGTCGAGGGTCGCCGTGTACTGGCTGATCGTGTTGCCGTCCGACGCGCCGCCGACGGACGCCTGCTCGAGGGAAAGACCGAGCGCTCGGCCGATGCGCTCCGCGCGGCGCCAGAGCGCCCGATTGCGCGGCGAGGCTTCGAGCGGCGGGTGTTGGAAGCCGCCGCGGATCTCGATCGTCGATTGCGGCGCGACGGGTCGCAGCGCTCGGATCGCTTCCTCGAGCGCTCGGGCGGCTTGCTTCGTCGGCACCCGGACGTCGACGTGAGCCCGGACCTCCGCGGCCACCACGTTCGCGCGGACGCCACCATCGATCGTGCCGACGTTGACGGAGATGCCGTTCTCGGGATCGTTCAGCGCGAAGAGCCGTTGGATCTGATGCGAGAGCTCGAGCACCGCGCTGACGCCCTCGGTCGGGTTCAGTCCGGCGTGCGCCGCCTTGCCGCGAATGACGATCTCGAACTGGCCGACGGCCTTGCGGGCGGTCTTGAGCTTGCCGTGCGGTCCGTAGGCGGGCTCGAGCACGAACGCGCGCGCGGCGCGTCGGGCGAGGCGAACGATCGTGCGCTTCGACTCGGGACTGCCGGTCTCCTCGTCCGAGCTGACCAGGACCACAGGGGTCGCCGGCAGATCGATCTCGAGGGTGCGGAGGGCGCGGAGGGCGAAGACCACCTGCACCAGCCCGGCCTTCATGTCGAAGACGCCGGGCCCGCGGACCTCGTCTCCCACGATGTCCACGGGCATCTGTGCAGTCGTCCCGATCGGCCAGACCGTGTCGCAATGCCCGACGACGAGCTGGAAGGGGCGATGGCGGACTCGATCGGTCGGCCAGGCGACGAGCAGCCCGCCGGTCTGGCGGCCGCGGATCCGGCGGTCGACCCATCCCACGGCGCGCAGCTCCGCGCCGAGGCGATCGAAGACCGGGGCGATGGCTGCGGGATCGTCGGAGG
Source organism: Myxococcota bacterium (assembly GCA_963169575.1). Classification (GTDB taxonomy): domain Bacteria; phylum Myxococcota_A; class UBA9160; order UBA9160; family UBA4427; genus UBA4427. The sequence goes on from CAUJGH010000472.1 coordinate 2,720, forward strand.
GCGATTCGATGCGCGCGAGGTCGGTCAGCAACTCGATCATCGCCGAGGCCTGGCCCCGCATGAAGGTCTGCACGGCGGAAGCCCGATCGCCCTCGGGATGGAGGGGCTTTGCCGGCCCGGGCGTCATCGCCGGAGCCCTTTCATCGCGCTGCTCGTCTCATCGCGAGAAGCCCTTCGGAAACGGAAATCGAGCCGTCTCTCGAATCTCTGCATAACGTCCGGGGCTCAAGTAGACGAGCAGGGGCGAATCGAAGATCTGCTCGCCCTCGTCGCGCTCGCTGATCCGCAGGTCGCGCTCGTCGACGACGGCGGCCACGACCCGGCCGATGATCAGGCTGTTGGCGCCGAAGCCGTCCGTGATCCGGTCGAGCTCGCACTCCAGCGCGAGCGAGCAGTCTTCGACGAGCACGCCGTCGACTCGGGTGGCGGGTCGCGTCGGCAGCACGGTCAGGATCGGCTTCTCGTCCCCGTCACAGCGCGGACTGGCGGCGAGACTGCTGGTCACGACCTGCGTCGGCCTCGGGAAGCTCACGGTGAACGCGCCCTCCCGCTCGATGTTGCGGTAGGTCGCATGGCGCGCACTGCAGACGAAGCCGTAGTAGTTCTGCCATCCGATGGGCATCGCCATGTGTTTCGGAGCCAGGTCGTAGGTGCCATCGGTCTGCTTGCTTCCGACGATGACGAGCGGAGCGACGGTGAAGAAGCGGTCCCAGATGGGCTGCTCCGGATCGAGCGAGACGAATGCCACGGCTGCGATCCCCTCCTGGGCGACGGAACCCCGGGCTGCGAGCCGCCCAGGCGATGGAGTCGCGTCGATCGGTTTCGAGCGTATCACGTCAGGCCTCGCCGACCGATGCGGCACGGGGCAGGGAGGCAGAGGCATCGCGACCGGGTCGCGTGTCGCGGGGCGAGCTGCAGCGAAGGAAACGGAAGGCATTGAGGCGCTTCGCCCCGCCAGCGCGCCCGAGGCGGGAAGCGCCTGGTCTCGTGCGAGCTTCAGGCATGGGCCTCGCCGCAAAGGCCGCCCTCTGCCGAGCGAAGCGCTGCGGCGACGGTCCGATCAGAAGCCTCCAGCGCTCGGAGCACGACGAGGGGAGGTCGCGAATGATGCCGCGCGTGCGGACGACGGTCACCGTACGGCCTCTGCCTCGCGACTGCATCGGATGCAGAGCGTCGATCCCGGCAGCGCCCGTATACGACGGGGTGAGATTCGGCCCCCGCAGCGCTCACAGGTCTCGCGCCGCCCCTCTCGAGCGCGCTCGAGGGCGTGCTCGATCGCCCGCAGACGCCGGGAGGCGAGCTCGGCGAGCTGCTCGGTCAGGTAACCCTCCTCCGCACCCTGTCCCTGCTCTGCGAGATCGAGGGGAATTTCGCGGCGGGTCGCAGTGCGCTCCTGCTCGAGATGCTCGTAGTGCGTGAGCTGCTGCACGAGGTGGTCCTGCTCGCGCTCGAGATCGCGCAAGAGGGTCTCCGTCTGCGGCGCGGGCGCCGAGCGCTCGTGCTCCGCCCAGAGCACCGTCGCGAGAGCATGGAGCAGATCCGTCTCGCTGAGGATCCCGTCGAGGCGGCCGTCCTCGTCGACGACCGGAAGGCAACCGAAGCGGCCCTCGATCATGCGCGTGGCGGCCTCCTGCAGCGGTGCGTCATGCCGAATCGTGACCGGGGCGTAGGTCATGACCTCCCCGACCGTGATGTCGGCCACCCGCCAGCGCTCCTCGACGGCGAGCGGGATGCGCAGACTCAGGGGAGTCGGCAGGGCTGCTCGAAGATCGTCGAAGCTCAGGATGCCCCGGAGTCGCCGGTCGGGACCCACCACCGGGAGATGCCGGATCGCGTGGTCGATCATCAGATCGAGCGCTTCGAGCGCCGACGATTCGGCCTCGATCGAAACCGGCTGGCCCGTCATGAAGCCCTTGACCTCGGTCTGCATTTCGTATCTCCCTTCGTGATCGGTCGTGGCCGCTCCGCCTTCGAACACGCCTGCGATGGCCCGGGTCCCGTGCATCGCCGATCGATCTGCCTCGCGAACCGCGTCCCGGAGCTCGAGCAGCCACGGTCTCCGGGAGCAGCAAGCGACGTGCCATCCAAGACGGTCGTTCCGGGCGAAGCTGGCGCGGCCGGAGCCCGCGCGAGGAACAGAGGCGGCACGCAGGACGCGGCGTGCCGCCCCAAGCGCGGCCCGGAGCCACGCGGCTCGCTGCCCGGTCGGCGTGCGCGCAAGAAGCTCGCCCATGCGCTCGCCGCAGGGCGCGAGGCAAGAGGGCGCTGAATGTCGGGGGTTCCAACGGGAGGGAGAAAGAGGAGGGACCTTTCACCCGCCGCCCCATCTCGATGTCCGGCGCAGCGCGCTCGCCGTCGCCACCGGCGTCGTGAAAGGCCGCCTTCGCGCAGGATCTGTCCGGAGGGCGCGAGCAGCCCCAGAGGTGCGAACGGATCTCCCGATCCAGCCGAGCTTCGTTCTCGATCGACGTGCTCGTCGTTGCCCGACGAGATCGGGGTCGTATACCTCGGTCCGGGACACGACACCGCATCGGTTCGGGCCCGATCCAGGATGGTTCGACGCGCGAGATGGCACGCGTCTTGCGGTGGGCATCCTACGACCGAGGGGTTCGATGGGCCGATCGGAGGCAGGGCGGGAGGAATGCGAGCGATGCTGATTGGAGGATCCGATCCGGTCGAGTCTGCGGCGGCGGGTTGGTCGCTGCCGGGCAGCGACAGTCCGGGCCTTCCCGGAGATCCGAAGAAGTCGCTGCGCGAGGACGCTCGCAGCCTGCGACATCGGGAGCGAGAGCTGGTGTCGCGGGTCTGCGCAGGCGATTCCTTCGCCTTCGACGAGCTGTACGAGGCCTATCACGGCCGCGTCTACAGTTTCGTCGCGAGTCGGGTCCGCGACCGGATGGAGGCCGAGGATCTGACGCAGGAGACGTTCGTTCAGGCCTATCGGTCGATGGCGTCGTTCGAGGGGCGGTCGAGCCTCACCAGCTGGCTGATCGGCATCGCTCGCTTCGTCTGCTTCCGATTCCGTCGTTTCTCCTCCCGATGGATGATCGGCCCGGAGCCCGGGCTGATTGCACGGGACATCGGCGTCGACGACCCCGTGGAAGCGCGAGTCGATGCGATTCGGGCGCTCGAGCGATGCGAAGCGTTTCTCGCAGAGCGGTGCGGTGAGTCGAATCGAGCCATCTTCCGACTTCGCTACGGGGAGGCTCGCTCGATTCGGGCCATCGCGTCCCTGGTGGGAAAATCGGAGGACGCGGTCAAGGCGTGTCTGCGACGTTCCCGCCGTGCCCTCGCACCTCAGCTCTGCGGATTTCGGAACGACCCGGGCTCTCGAGCACCGCTGCACTCTTGATCCTGGGGTGGTCCAGGGCTCGGGGAGGGGGCTCGAGCGGTCGCGCAGGGGGATGAGCGTCGCTCGAGCTTCGAAGCCGCGTCGATGCCCGTGCGCCGCGCGCAGGGTCCCGATCCAGCTGCCAGCGCCCCTCGTTCGACCCCGATCGGGCGAACGCGTCCGGGTCTTCGCGTCCCAGAATGGGGCAGTCCGACACGCTGCGATCCCGCGCGCGGGACGGCGGGGGCCGAACCACCGACTCGGAAGACCGTTTCGTGAGTCGGCGCCTTGGAATGCGGCATGCATGAGGGGCGGGGTGTGCACGAGTCGGGGCATCGAGAGGGGGAGGGCCGACGCTTGCGTGGATATGAGCGGCTTCGGCCGGGAGACGTACTTTTTCTCGACGCCGAGAGCGATCGCAATGCGATGCAGATCGGTGTGTGCCTCGTATTCGAGGGGGCGCGTGTCTCGAGCTCCGGCCGCCTGGCCCCGGACCCCGATGCTTTGATCGGTCTGCTGGAGGCCCGGCTCCGGCGGTTCCCGCGTGCGTGCGAACGCCTGGCGGCCACGCCGATCGAAGGGCGGCCGATTTGGATCCGGGACGCGGACTTCGATCCCCGTCGCCATGTCCGTTATGCGCGCCTCGAGCCGGATACCGACGATGCGGCGCTGCGGGCGCGCTGCGCCGAGTTCCTGACGGAGCCCCTCGACTTCGCGCATCCGCTCTGGATGATCCTCGTCCTCGAAGGCCTCGCGTCCGATCGCTTCGCGCTGGTCGTCAAGGCCCACCACTGCCTCGCGGATGGCGTCGCCGGTATCGAGATCCTCAGCGCGCTGCTCGGTCCGACTTCCGGGGAAGTCTCCGTCCCTCCGCCCGTCGCCTCGAAGGAGGCCGCGCCGAGCTGGCCGAGGCTGATGCTGGCGGATGCGATCGATCGCGCCAGCGACCTCTCCGCGCTCGGCCCCCACGCGCTCACCGCCATCCGGCGGCCCCGCGAATTCGCGGGGCGCTTGTTCGACCGCGCGATCTCGCAGTCGATCGGCTTCCTGCGGATCCTCGAGCTCTCCCGCACGCCCGCCAGCCCGACCGCGCTCGACGCGTCGGTCGGGACGGCGCGAAGTCTCGAGTGGATCGAAACGGAGCTGGCCCGGATCCGCGAGATTCAGCGTCGCCGGGGCGGAACCGTCAACGACATCGTGGTGGGGACGCTGGCCATCGCCCTGGGCCGCTATCTCGATGCGAGTGGGATCCCTCGCGAGGAGCAGGCCGCGATGGTCGTTCGCGTCGCCATCCCGGTGAATCGGCGTGCGCCCCGCGATCGGGACTCGATCGGCAACCAGATAGGATTGATCTTCGCTGCGCTTCCCATCGCCGAGCTCGACCCGCTCGTGGCCCTCGACAAGACTCGGATCGTGCTCGCGGCCGCGAAGGCCTCCCACACGGGCGACGCGATGGATTTCGTCCTGGACCTCGCGGAGTGGACGCCCCGCCCGATCACCCGCGCCGTGACGCGCTTCGCTGCCAATCGGCTTCGCCCCGCGAATCTCGTCGTGACGAACGTGCCGGGCCCCGCGCAGCCCCTCGATCTGCTGGGCGCACGGCTGCTCGCGGCCTATCCCATCGTGCCGCTGATTCCCGGGCATGCCCTGACCATCGCCGTGCTGAGCTACGCAGGGCGTCTATTCTGGGCGTTCCACGCCGATCCCGACGCGATCCCGGATCTTCAGCGCTGGTCGAAGGAGGTGCAGCGGGCGTTCGAGGACCTCCACGCCGCGGCGCTCCGCAGATGACGCGCGGGCAGGGGCGCGGATGGGCGTCGCGGGACCTTCGCGCGCTGCGAGGCGTTCCCGGTCGGTCGCGTCAGCTCTTCGACTTGAGGGTGAGGACGGGGCAGCTCGACTGCCGGATCACGAGATCCGCGACGCTCCCGAGCAACACGTGGGACAGACCCGTGAGGCCGCGGCTGCCCATGACGATCAGGTCGGCGGGAATCCGTTTTGCTGCGTCGATGATCGCGGCCGCGGGCCGATCCTCGACGGCGACACCCGAAGCTCTGATCCCGTCCTTCGCGACGTCCTGGGCGAGCGCCTCGACCTTCTTCGTCGCGCTCCTGCCGAGCTCGTCGTAGAACCGTTCGGGGAGGACGAAGCCGCCGCCGAGGTCGGGCGTCGAATGCGGGAGATCGACGCGGTAGGCGTGCAGCAGGACGATCCGGCTGCCGAGCTGCCTCGCGAGCCCCTTGGCGGCTTCGAGCGCCGTCTCCGAGTCCGGTGAGAAATCCGTGGGGACGAGAATCGTTTCTACCTTCATCGCGGGTCTCCTGTGTCGGTCGCTCGGCCGAGCCTTCCGTCGTGCGAGCCAACGATGCCGGCCCGGCGAAACCCGAGCAGCAGGATCCCGACTCCACGGCCCATCCGGAGACGATGGCGACGATCTCCGTGAAGCGAAAGGGGCGAGCCGCCCTCCGAGCCGGGTTCCATACCGGTCCATCGCCGAATCCCGGCCCGGATCCGATCTCCTGCGTCTCGCGCGAAGCCCGGTTTCGCGCGCGGTGCCCGGCCATCCTCGCTCCGTCGTTGTCTCGTACGGTCGCCATGGAGGGCCTCGCTTCTCGGATCGGTTTCTGCTTCTGCACCGCAGCCATCGCCTCGCGCGGCTCGCGCGTGGCGCGGTCGGGCGCCATCCTCGCCATCGACGACATCGCAAACCGGGAGGGCCTGCTGCGCGAGGGCGCCGCCGATGCGCACCGCGTCACGATGTTCAGCGCCGTGATCACGAGCGCCATCGCCGGCGCCGGCTCCCCTTTCCGTTCGCTCCCCGAGCGCTTCCTGCTCGCCTGGGACACGTTCTCGATCGCGCGGCTCCATCCCGCCCACCGCATCCTGCTCTTTCGCATCGCGTGAGAGACGAGCTGGCCTCCGCTCGCGGTCGGCAAGGACGGGCAGCGGGCCGAGATCGGGTGGCCGAGCCGATTGCAGCGGCCGAACATCCGTCGCTGCCGAAAAAGCGAACGGCGAGGAGCCGATGATCACGACTGCATCGTCCGACGTCCGCGCGAATTTCCGAGCGAATCTTCTTCAGCGGGGCCTCTTCGCGGCGTACGTCGCCGTGTGGATCTGGGCAGCGGTCGATCCGGTCTATCCATTCGACTGGCTCCTCGAGAACTTCTTGACGTTCCTCGCGGTCCCCCTGCTCGTCTCGACCTACTCGCGCTTCCCCTTGTCGGACGCGTCCTACATCCTGATCTTCCTCTTCGCGTGCCTGCACGCGGTCGGAAGCCACTACACCTACTCCGAGGTCCCGGTCGGCTTCTGGCTGCAGAGCGAGCTCGGCCTGGCGCGCAATCATTACGACCGCTTCGTCCATTTCTGCTTCGGGCTTCTGCTGGCCTATCCGCTTCGGGAGGCTGGCCGGCGCTATGGAGGCGGAGCGGGTGGCTTCGCGACGCTCGCGGCCCTCGGCTTCGTATTCATGGGGTCGGCCAGCTTCGAGGTCGTGGAGATGTTCGTCGCGATGATCGTCGATCCGAAGGCGGGGCAGGCCTATCTCGGTACGCAGGGGGACGAATGGGACGCGCAGAAGGACATGGCATGGGCGGCTCTGGGCGCGTTCCTCGCCCTTGCTCTGACGGTCGGCCTGGAACGCAGACGAACGCCGCTGCTCGCGGACGGCCGGTCGAAGCGCTCCGGCGGCGGATGACATCGATTGATCGGGTCGGGAGGCTCGCGAACGGGAAGTCGTGGACATTGGGAGACGCGGGCAGCGAGACGGCTCGTCGAAGGTCGAGCGAATCGAGATGAAGAACAGACTGGAAATCGGAACGCACGGGCGAACCGCCCCCCGCAAGCCGCTTGCGACGCGGCGGATCGGGCTTGCTCTGCTCGCGGCGACGAGCTTCGGGGCGACGGCGTTCCCCCCGGCGCCCCCGGCCGACACGCTGCCCAAGCGCCCTGCTGCGCTCGCTCACACGGTCGTCGGGGGCATCCACACCGTCATGGCCGTCCCCGGCGACTCCCTCACGCTGATCGCCGCGCGCTGGGGGGTGGGCGTCATCGGACTCGCGCGGGCGAACGCTCTCCCGGCGGATGCCCGCCTCGCGATCGGCCAGCGCTTGCGGATCGAGAACATCCATGTCGTACCGGCTTCGTTCGATGCGCTCGCGCTCGACGCGATCCTCGTGAACGTGCCGCAAAAGATGTTGTTCGAGCGTCGCGGCGGCGTCCTGATCGGCGCTTATCCCGTCGCGGTCGGACGTCGGAGCCGGAGAACCCCGCTCGGCGATTTCGAGATCGATCTGAAAGCGACGGACAAGCCCTGGATCGTGCCACGCTCGATCCAGGAGGAGTTGCGCCAGGCCGGGAAGCCGGTCTTGAAGGTCGTTCCGCCGGGTCCGGAGAATCCGCTCGGGCGCCACTGGCTCGGTCTGTCGAGATCGAGCTGCGGGATCCACGGCACGAATGCCCCGGCGAGCATCTACTCGATCACCACCCACGGCTGCATCCGTCTCCATCCCGACGACGTGGCTGCGCTCTTCGCGCGCGCGCGCGTGGATGATCCCGTCACGATCGTCTACGAGCCGGTTCTGCTCGCAGTGCTGGCGGACGAGCGGATATGTCTGGAAGTGCACGCGGACGCATACGGGCGGATTCCCTCGGCACTCATGACGATCGAGGCCCTCGCACGCGCGGCCGATCTCGCCGATCGGATCGACTGGAAGCGCGTCACGGCGCTCGTCGCCGAGAAGGAGGGCATCGCTCGAAACGTGACGCGGGGCGAGCCGGGCGACGTTTGCGCCGAAACATCCCTGGCGCCCCGATTGGAAGAGCCCGCAGACCTTCGCGATGCGTCGCCCGCGACTACAAGCTCTTCTTGATCCGAGCGAAGCTCGCCTTGATCTCCGACCCCAGCAGCTCCACGGCCGCCTTGAGCCCATCCGAGGAGGCCTCGGCGGCCTCGGATGCCTTGTTCATCCGGCCCCGCAGCTGTTCGTATTTCTTCTCCACGGCTCGCCACTCCTCCTCCGCTTCCATCCCCAGCAGATGCGCGCGGACCCTGATCTCGTCCCGCTGGGTCTGCAGCTCGGTCGCCAGCTCCCGGAACTCCTCCTTGATCTCATCCAGAAATGCCATCGCTCGTTCCCCCTTCTCTAAGTCGAAATCCAAAGTCCTTCT
>CAUJGH010000473.1 GCA_963169575.1 Myxococcota bacterium
CCGGGGCGTGATCGAAATCGAACGAGGGACGGCGGGGCTTCACGCAATCAGCTTATCCGCGATGGTATGAGGCATCCAGCCCCGGCCCGCCCGGCCCCGATCGCGCGGGATTGCTTCGGAGTGGTCTCTTCGGGGAGAATCCCGAGAGCGGTGGGACAGGGTCGGCCGGCCCGGCGATCCATCGCTGCACGGCGTCGAGCACGGCCATGCGCTCCGAATGGATTCGGAATCGAGTGCCGGTGCCCCGGCCGGAGCCGTTTCCGGACCCGGATTCGAAATCCGCGCCGGAGACCGAACTCGGAAACTGGACTCGGAGCCCGAACTGCCCGAGAAGGAGCACGCAGATGGCGGCGAGCGCAATCGAGGCCCCGGAGATCGATCTCTTCGATCATCGCCAGAGCCAGACCATGCACGAAGTCGTTCGCGCCTGGCGTTCCGCATCGCCGATCGTCCGGCTCTCGCCGACGCTCCTCTATGTCGCGCGCTGGCACGATTGCTGGGAGATCCTTCGCGATCCCGTGACCTTCGGCAATGCGAACGGCTTCAAGCGCGTGGACATCCCGGAAGAAGAGCGCATGCTGGGCGAGATGGATCCGCCGCGGCATCCGCTGCTGCGGCGCGTCATGCGGACGGGATTCACGCGGGCCTTCGTCGCGTCGCAGCAGGCCTACGCCCGGGCGCGGGCCGAAGCGCTCGTCGAGGCGATCGCCGCGAAGCCCTCTTCGGAGCTGGTCGCCGAGCTCTGCGATCGCCTGCCCAACGACGTCTCGCTCCACATGCTCGGCGTGCCCGAATCGGATTCGCAGCAGCTGATCGACTGGGCCAAGGATCTGCTCCACAGCGATTGGCCCGCCGATCATCGCAGCGAGCGCGGCGAAGGCATCGCCGGTGGCTTTCCCGAATTCGCCGCCTACCTCGATTCGCTCGTCGAGGTCCGCCGGCGACCGGACGCGCCGGACGACGTGCTCGCGCGGCTCGTCCGGGCGACGCTCGACGGCCGCCCGCTCTCGGCCACGGTGCTCCGCACGCTCGCCGTGCAGCTCATCGTGGGGGGCTTCTCGACCGGGACGAACATGGTCGGCAGCCTGCTCTACCGGGTGCTGCGAGATCCCGCGCTGCACGCGACGCTGCGGCGCGATCCCGCGCTCGTCCCCGCTGCGGTCGAGGAGTCGCTGCGGCTCGATCCGCCGGTCCTCTTCGTGCTGCGCAACGTCATGCGGGACACCGAGCTGCGCGGCATTCCGCTCGCGAAAGGCCAGCGACTCGCCCTCGGCATCTTGTCGGCGAATCGCGACGAGGCGGTATGGGAGGAGCCGGATGCCTTCCGGCTCGATCGCGGCGCTCCGCAGCATCTGACCTTTTCGGGCGGAGCCCATCTCTGCATCGGTGCGAGCACGGCGCGGCTCGTCGGGCAGGAAGCGCTGCGCGCCTTCGTTCGCCGCTTCGACGTCGGCGAGGTCGAGCTCGCCCCGGGCTTCGAATACCACGGCGTTCCCGTCTTCCTCGAGCACGGCCCCGAGCGTCTCGACGTCCGGCGCGCGATCTCCGCAGCCGCCCGCCCGGCGCCCGGGCGGGCGGGGGCGTGAGCAGCCTCGTCAATCCCGTCGGCGTCGGCCTGCTGCTCGCCTCGCTCTACATGCTCCGCTTTCGCGCCTGGCGCCGGCCGATCGTGGTCGTCGTCTACTTCGCCTTCTTCACGACGCTCGAATGGATCGCTGCCCACTATTTTCTGCCGCCCGGCGCGCTTCCGAACGCCATCGGCTGGCTCTGTCTCGGCCTGACGGTGCCGGTGCTCGTCGCGACCTTTCTCGTCCGGCGGCACGAGCGAATGCAGAACGAAGGCGATTAGCAGCCCGTTGAAGCACTCCCGCTGTCGCCCGTCACGCGTCTTTTCCGCCCGCTCTTCGTTGCGAAAGCTTGCTGGGCTTCAGCCCAGCGGCGCTTCCGCGCCTCGATCGGACGAAAAATCCACGCGTCGGATCTCCGCGGGAGTTCGTCAACGGGCTGCTAGCGCTCCGGCGGCGCGGGGACGCCGCGCTCGAAGCTCGGGATCGAATCGTCGACGCGCGTGATCGCGAGCTTCTCCGAGACGAAGACCTGCAGCTGCGGCCGCTCGTCGAAGGCATCGTCGAGCAGTCCCGTCCGGATCCGGATCGCCTCCGGATCGCCCGAATAGCGCTTGTAGACGGGCGATCCGCAGCGGCCGCAGAAGACCCGCATCTGCCCGGGCGACGACTCGAACTCGCGCAGCAGATCGCGGCCGGCGAGGAGCTGGAAGCTCCCCTGCGCGACCATTGCATTCGTCGCGAACTCGGCCCCCGATGCCTTGCGGCACTGGATGCAGGAGCAGCGCGCCATCTGCCGGAGTGGGCCCGAGCAGACATAGCGAACGCCGCCGCAGAGACAGCTGCCCCTCAATCGATCGCTCATGGGTCCTCCTGGGATCGCTCCTGATCCGACGCTCCGTCCGATTGACGTTCCATCAGGATCGCATCCTCGCATGCGCGCGGCGAGCGCCTGCGCTCTCCGGAGACATCTGTTCGAATTTCGATCGACACGTTCTCGCGTTCATGGGATAGGATCGGAGGAGTCAGCGCGTCGGGGACGTTCGGGCGCGCGAGACGGGGGGGCACCCCATGCGCTTTCGATTGATGATCTCCCTCCCTCTTTCGCTCGCGATCGTCGGCCTTCTGCTCGTCTCCGCTTCGACGCTCTTCGCGGCGGTCGAAGATGCGCAGGGCACACCGTCGGTCGCAGCGACCCGCCGCAGCGAGCACGGATCGGCGGGCAGCGCGGCGGCCGCGTCGAGCGGGTCGGCCGAGGGCAGGGCGCCTTCGGAGTCCGCGGCGGCGCGCTGCGATCGCTGGCGGCGCGAGATTCACGCGTTGTCCCACGAAGTCACGCCCTGCGCCCTCGCTCCCGAATGTCATGGCTCGCCGCTACTCTGCCCCATCGCTCTCGATCCGGGCATGGAACGCGAGTACGCACGCCTGCGAACGGTGCTCCAGACCGAATGCGGGATCGCGCCGGACCTGCTCGACTTCGCCTGGTCGGCCGGTTCGGAGGTCGATCTCGGCGAGCGATGCGAAGTCGTTCACGATGGCTGGGAGGCGGCGGCGCGCGGATCGAGGGCGCCATCGACCTATACCTTCTAGCGCGGCTCTCTCGGCCGCTCTCGCGCGCAGTCGAATTTCCGGGACGGAAGACTAATCTCCTGTCGAGCTGTAAGCAGCGCGTTTGCGGGCGCGCAGATGGGGATTCGTGCCGACCGAGCTGCCGACGCCCTCCGAAGGGTCACGCGACGCGCTCCGCGCGACGCAGCGATTGATCGCATCGTTGAGCGACCGGGAAGGTTCGCCGCTGCTCGAGAGGGGAGGGTCTGCTTCCGCCTCGCCGTCGCGGCGACCGTTCGGCGGCGCTTCGCCGCCTGCGATCGGGGTCGAGGTCATCGAGACGCACATCTCGTTCATCCTGCTCGCTGGCGACCGCGCTCTCAAGATCAAGAAGCCGCTCGTCCTTCCCTTTCTCGATTTCTCGACGCTCGAGAGCCGCCGCATCGCCTGCGCGGACGAGCTGCGCCTGAATCGGCGAACGGCGCCCGAGCTCTATCTCCGTGTCATCGCAATCCGGGGCACGCCCGAGGCGCCGCGCCTCGATCCCGTAGAGGGCTCCGAAGCGGGCGGCGCGAGCGGCGCTGCCGACGCGGCGATCGAGTACGCGGTCGAGATGCGCCGCTTCGATCCCGACGCGCTCTTCTCGAAGCGCCTCGAGCAGGGCCGGATCGGCGGCGAGCAGGTCGATGCCCTGGCGGAGCGCATCGCGACGTTCCACGCCGCGCTCGGGGCTCCGTCGCCTCGAGCCGGCCGTCCTGCGGAAGCGCCTTCTGCCGGGGTCGAACCGACCGAGGAGCCCGCCGCCCGAGTCGCGCGGAAGAACCTCGCAGAGCTCCGAGCGCTCGCGCCGCCTCCGATGGGCGAGCGCATCGAAGAGCTGGGGCGCTGGCTCGAAGAAGAGATTGCCGAGATCGAGTCGATGCTGGCGGCGCGCCGCCGCGCGGGCTTCGTGCGCGAGTGTCACGGCGATCTCCATCTCGCGAACGTCGCGCTCGTCGATGGCCGCCCCGTGCTCTTCGACTGTCTCGAATTCGACCTCGCGCTCCGGCAGATCGACGTCCTCGACGAGGTTGCGTTCGCCTTCATGGACTTCCGGGCGCACGATCGACCGGATCTCGCCGCGCGCTTCCTGACCGCCTATCTCGAGAGGACGGGCGACTACGAAGGCGTCGCCCTGCTGCGGTTCTTCGCGGTCCATCGCGCACTCGTCCGGCTGAAGGTGGCCCTGATCCGCAGCGGTCAGTCGGATTCCGCCTCGCAGGGCGGCGCATCGGCGATGCAGGCGGCCGAGCGCCCGCTCGCCGTCGCCGAGGGGCTCGTCGGCGAACGCGATGCGCGATTGATCGTGACGTCGGGGCTCGCGGGCTCGGGCAAGACGACGGTCTCGAGTCGCCTCGTCGAGGGACTCGGCGCGATCCGCATCCGCTCGGACGTCGAGCGCAAGCGGATGGCGGGTCTCGAGGCCGCGGCGCGCTCGGGGAGCGCCGTCGGCGAGGGGCTCTACGATCCCGAGGCGAGTCGCCGAACCTATGCACGCCTCGAGGCGCTCGCGGAGACGATGCTGAAGAGCGGCTG
>CAUJGH010000474.1 GCA_963169575.1 Myxococcota bacterium
CAGGGCTGCATCCCGCACGCCCGAAGGGCCTGCGTCGTCGAGGCAGACGCGGGTGAGGCGCTCGAAGTCTTCGGCGCGGAGGCCCGAAGAGCGGCGCGGGGACTCCCCGCGCAGGGGCGGCAGATCGGTCACGCGCCGGAAGCGCTCCTCCGTGATCGTCCCCTGCAGGCGGCATTGCTTCAGCACGCCGCGCAAGGCCGCCATGTGTTTGTTCGCGGTCGCGGGTGCGAGGGTCGCGCCGAGCCGTGTGCGGAGGGCGGCGGTGTGTTCGAGCTCGAGCAGATGCCAGGGGAGATCGTGGGCGCCGCATCGTCCCGCCGAAGCCCAGTCGGCGAGCTTGTCGAGCGCCTCGCGCATCGTCCGACGCGAGCCCGGACCGAGCTGCTCGAGATAGGCGGTCGCCGGATCCGGGCGGTCGTTGCCGGAAGGTGCGTCGGGCGGGGCCTGCGCGATCGGGCGCCGTTTCCACCCCTTCTCGTCTCCCGACATCGACGCCTCCTGCCCGATCCGCCCACAGGCCATGCGATCGCAAGCAGGGTGGGGGAAGCCACAGCGGGGGGCTATCGGTGAAAGGCTCGACCCCGGGCTCGAAAAGCGCTGAACGACCCGGAGGCGGGAGCGCCGCGGGCTATTCGGCGGCCTCGCCCCGGTCGCCCGAGGACTTCAGCGCGCTGTGCTCGCGGTACCAGTCGATCGTCTGCGCGGCCTGGTGGCGTTCGCGGACGAGGAACTGCTCGACGGCGCCGGCGAGACGGGGGTCGGCGAGGAAATGCGCCGAGAAGGTCGGCGTCGCATCGAAGCCGCGCAGCTGCTTGTATTCGCCGCCGGCGCCGGGCTCGAAGCGTGCGAGCCCCCGCTCGATGCAGTGTTCGATCGCGGCGTAGTAGCAGACGTTGAAATGCAGATGGCGGACCATCCGCGTCGCGCCCCAATAACGACCGTAGAGCACGCCCGCCTTCTCGACGTTGAACGTGCCGGCGATGCGTTCGCCGCCCTTCGAGGCGACGACGAAGACCAGCCGATGGCGGAAGCGCTCGATCAGCAGCTCGAACGCGCGCTGGTTCAGGTATTGCCGGCCATAGGAATGCGCGCGCACCGTCGATCGGTAGAACGCGTACATCGGCTCCAGTAGCTCCGGGCCGATCGCATCGCCGGCGAGCGTCTCGATCACGACGCCCTGTTCCGCCATCTCGCGCCGCTCGCGCCGGATCTGGTTGCGCCGCTTGCTCCGGAACGCTTCGAGGTAGGCGTCGAAGTCGCGGTAGTCGGCGTTGCGCCAGTGGTATTGCAGGCCGATCCGCGTGTGGAATCCCTGGGCGGCGAGGGCTTCGGCTTCCTCGCGCTGGCAGAAATTGACGTGGACCCCCGAGAGTCCGTTGCCCGTGCAGATCGTCTTCAGGGCTTCGCCGAGCTGCCGGGTCCAGCGCGCCCGATCTTCACCGGGCCGGACGAGAATGCGGGCCCCGGAAACCGGCGAAAAGGGCACGCCGACCAGCAGCTTCGGGTAGTACTCGAGGCCCGCGCGATGGGCGGCGTCGGCCCAGGCGAAGTCGAAGACGAACTCGCCCTCGCTGTTCGTCTTCAGGTAGAGCGGGCAGGCGGCGACGATGCGTCCGTCCTCCCGGGCGACGAGCGGGCGGGCGGACCAGCCGGATCGCGCGTCGAGGGTCTCCGCTTCTTCGAGGGAAGCGAGGAACTCCCATTCGAGGAAGGGCGAATCGTCCCCGACGAGCGCGTTCCACTGCTTCGCATCGATGGAGGCGACGCCCTCTTCGAGAGCGATCGTGATGGCGGATTCGGAGGGCGGGAGCATGCGCGCGCAGTGTAGCCACCGGACCGGCGCAGGCCGGGGCATCGCCCGCGACGCCGCGTTCCCGCCGGCTATGCTGGGCTCGATGGGAACGGTCGGGCAGGCGAAAGACGAGGCGAAGAGCCCGGCGAAGTGCGCGCAGTGCAGTGCGTGGGCGGCGGACGAGGGGTCGTCGCGCCGTGCGCCGACGGGCGCAGGTGCCGTTTCACCGAGGGGACCCCGGGCTGCGGATCCGTCGGGGCCTCAGGGCCCGCCGGCGAAGCCGCCGGGCCGAGCGCCTGCCGACCCGTCGCGCGAAGCCGACCGGGGGCTCGCGACGAAGCAGCGTCCGAAGGCCGATCGGCCGCCGCGGTTCAAGGTGATTCTCTACAACGACGACTACACGCCCATGGAGTTCGTCGTGCAGGTGCTCGAGAAGATCTTCGGCAAGAGCCCGTCGGCGGCGACGCAGATCATGCTCCAGATCCATCGGAGCGGGATGGGCGTCGCCGGGGTCTACGTACTCGAGGTCGCCGAGACGAAATCGGCGATGGTGCATCGGATGGCCGAGGAGCGGGGCTACCCGCTCCGCTCCGGCGTGGAGAAGGAATGAGCTCGATCGGTCGCGACCTTCAGCTGACGCTCCAGGCGGCCCACCGCGAGGCCGTCGTCCGCCGCCACGCCTATCTGACGGTCGAGCATCTGCTCTACGCGCTGCTGCATCACGAGGACGGGGCCCGCATCCTGCGTCATTCGGGTGCCGACGTCGCCCGCCTGCGGGCCGAGCTCGAGAAGTTCTTCGACGAGGATCTCGAGCGCGTGCCCGGCGACGATCCCGTCGACACGCTCCAGACCCTCGCGTTCCATCGCGTGATCCAGCACGCGATCGACCATACGGCCCGCTCGGAGAAGGACGAGGTCGAGATCGGCGACCTGCTCGCCGCGATCTTCCAGGAGCCCGATGCCCATTCGATGACGCTGCTGCGAGCCCAGGGCGTCTCGCGCCTCGACCTGCTCCGCTACATCAGCCATGGCGAATCGAAGCTCGGCGGCGGCGAAGCGGCGGGCGCGGAGGGCGGAGGGTCTCCGATCCTCGGCGGTGACGACCAGGAGGGCGTGCCGGCGGATCCGCTCGCGGCCTTCGCGACGAACCTGACCGAGCGCGCGGCCGAGGGCAAGCTCGATCCCCTGATCGGCCGCAGCGCGGAGCTCGACCGGGCCGTCCACATCCTCGCGCGGCGCCGCAAGAACAATCCGATCTTCGTCGGCGAGGCGGGCGTCGGCAAGACTGCGCTGGCCGAAGGCCTCGCGCTCCGGATCCACGAAGGCCGCGTTCCCGAAGACCTCGTCGGGACCGAGATCTACTCGCTCGATCTCGGCGCACTGCTCGCCGGTACCCGCTACCGCGGCGATTTCGAGGCCCGCTTCAAGGCGTTGTTGACGGCACTGCTCGCGCGCGATCGCTTCATCCTCTTCATCGACGAGATCCATACGATCCTCGGGGCCGGCTCGGCCCAGGGGACCACCGTCGATGCCTCGAACCTGCTGAAGCCGGGTCTCGCCGACGGAACGCTGCGCTGCATGGGTTCGACGACCTATCAGGAATTCCGTCATTTCGAGCGCGACCGCGCGCTCTCGCGCCGCTTCCAGAAGATCGACGTCGGCGAGCCTTCGCCCGAGGAATGCGTCCGCATCCTCGAAGGGCTCGCGCCGCGCTACGAGGCGCATCACGGCGTCCACTACACCGCCCCGGCGCTGAAGGCCTGCGTCGATCTCGCCGTGCGCCACGTCAACGACCGCTTCCTGCCCGACAAGGCGATCGACGTGCTCGACGAATCCGGCGCGGCGGTGCGGCTGCGGCCGGCTTCGAAGAAGCGCAAGACGGTGACGGTCCGCGACGTCGAGCGCGTCGTCGCGCGGATGGCGCGGGTGCCGGTCGAGTCGACGATCAGCGAGGACGCGTCGCGTCTCGCGCGGCTCGAATCGGATCTCAAGGCGGTCGTGTTCGGCCAGGATCGCGCGGTCGAGACCGTGTCCCGAGCGGTCAAGCGCGCGCGGGCGGGGCTCGCCGGCCATCAGAAGCCGACGGGATCGTTCCTCTTCGCCGGCCCGACGGGCGTCGGCAAGACCGAGCTCGCGAAGCAGCTCGCGGCGACCCTCGGCGTGCCCTTTCTGCGCTTCGACATGAGCGAGTACATGGAGAAGCATTCCGTCTCGCGTCTGATCGGGGCGCCGCCGGGCTACGTCGGCTACGACCAGGGCGGCCAGCTGATCGAGCAGATCCGCAAGCATCCCTATGCCGTTCTGCTGCTCGACGAGATCGAGAAGGCCCATTCGGACGTCTTCGACGTGCTGCTCCAGGTCATGGACCACGCGACCCTGACCGACAACCAGGGCCGCCAGGCCGATTTCCGCCACGTCACGCTGATCATGACGTCCAATGCCGGCGCGCGAGAGATGACCGCGCGTGCCATCGGGTTCACCGGTTTGCGCCGCGGCGACGGCAATCAGGAGATCGAGAAGATCTTCAGCCCCGAGTTCCGCAATCGCCTCGACGAGATCGTGCGCTTCGATCCGCTGCCGCCCGAGGTGATGGAGCGGGTGGTGGAGAAGTTCGTGAAGGAGCTCGAGGCGCAGCTGAAGGAGCGCAAGATCTCCGTCGTGCTGAC
>CAUJGH010000475.1 GCA_963169575.1 Myxococcota bacterium
TCATCAAGCCGGCGACCTGACCGGTCGCGCCGGTCACCAGAATCCGCTTACCCTCGATTCGCTCCATGGGGGCCTCCTCTTGCCGCGGCCAACGCTGGCCCATCGCGTGCCGCCATGCAATCGTCGCCCGATGACCGAGCCGTCCCGATCCAGTCGCGCCGACGGCGCCGATCGCACTGTCGACGCCGATGCCGCCGCCTGCGACGCCGCCCCGCCGCTCCCGCTCGCCGACCTGCGCGTGCTCGATCTGACGATCGCCCGCGCCGGCCCGACGGCGGTCCGGCAGCTCGCCGATTGGGGCGCGGACGTCCTGCGCATCGAGCCGCGCGCGCCGGAGGCCGTGCTCGAAGACCCGCTCTCGCCCGACTTCCTGAACCTCCACCGCAACAAACGCAGCCTCACCCTCGACCTGAAACGCGAGGGCGGCATCGCCGTCCTGCATCGCCTCGTCGCCCGAGCCGACGTGCTCGTCGAGAACCTGCGCCCGCCCGTCAAGGCGCGGCTCGGCTTCGACTGGCCGACGCTCTCTCGCCTCAATCCCCGACTCGTGATGGGCTCGATCTCGGGCTTCGGCCAGGACGGCCCCTCCGGCGAACGCGGCGGCGTCGACCAGATCGTGCAGGGCATGTCGGGTCTCATGAGCGTGACCGGCCTGCCCGGACAGGGCCCCGTCCGGACCGGCGCCGCGATCACCGACATCGCCGCCGGCCTCCAGCTCGCCGTCGGGATCCTCGTCGCCCTCCACGAACGCGCGACGACCGGCCGCGGCCGATACGTCGAGACCTCGCTGCTCGAATCCGCGTTCGGCCTGCTCGACTTCCAGGCGGCTCGCTACACGGTCGCCGGCGAGATCCCCGGGCAGGAAGGCAACCACCATCCGACGATGCGCCCGATGGGCCTCTACGCAACCCGAGACGCGCCCATCAACGTCGCCGCGCCCTGGGGCCGGCTCTGGACGGCCTTCTGCGAAGCGATCGGTCGCCCCGATCTGCCGCGCGATGCGCGTTATGCGACCGCCGCCGATCGCGCGTGCAATCGCGAGGCGCTCGATCGCGAGATCGGAGCGGCGCTGCGCGAGCGGGATGCGCGGGACTGGCTCGAGCGGCTTCATGTCGCGGGCGTCCCGTGCGGGCCGGTCAACGACATCGGCGCGGCCTTCGCCGATCCCCAGGTCCGCCATCTCGAAATGGCCGTCCCGGTCGAGCATCCGCAGGCCGGTCGGATCCGGATCCTGCGCAATGCGACCCGGATCGAGGGACATCCCGCGGCGATCCGCTCCCCGGCGCCGCTGCCCGGGGAGCATTCGCGCGAGATCCTGCTCGAGAACGGCTTCGACGCGGCGGAGATCGACGCCCTTTTCGCGAATCGCATCGCCTGAGCGATCCGCCGCCGGGCGCGTCTGTTAACGTCGGCCGACCACGAAGGATCCCCGCCGATGAAGGCGCCCGCCTACTCGCTTTCCCTCCTGCTCTTGATCTACGTGATCAACGGCATCGACCGACAGATCATGAACATCCTGGTCGAGCCGGTGAAGAAGGATTTCGGCCTCAGCGACGGTCAGATCGGCTGGCTGATCGGCGGCTCCTTCGCGCTCTTCTATACCGTCGCTGGTCTTCCGATCGCGCGCCTCGCCGACCGTGGCAACCGCCGCAACATCATCGCGTGGTCCCTGCTCGCCTGGAGCGCGATGACGGTCCTCTGCGGACTCGCGAAGTCCTATCCGCAGCTGCTGCTCGCGCGCATCGGCGTCGGCGTCGGCGAAGCCGGCTGCACGCCCCCCGCCCATTCGATGATCTCCGACACTTTCCCGCCCGAGCGGCGCGCCTCGGCGATCACCCTCTATTCCCTGGGCGTCCCGCTCGGCATCCTGTTCGGCATGGCCTTCGGCGGCTACCTCGCGGACGAGCTGGGCTGGCAGACCGCCTTCTTCGTCGTCGGCGCCCCAGGCCTCCTCCTCTCGGCAGTGACCTGGCTGACGCTCGAAGAGCCGAAGCGCGGCGCCTTCGACGTCACGGGCGATCGCGCCATCGAGCCGGTCGGCGATGCGCTCCGCTTCATGGCGAAGGTCCCTGCGATCCGCCACATGCTCGCGGGCTGTGCCGTGCAGACCCTCGTGCTCGCCGGTTTCGGCGCCTTCCACTCGTCGTATCTCGTGCGCGTCCACGACCTCAGCGTGGCGCAGGCGGGCCTCCGGCTCGGCCTCGTTGCCGGCGGCGCGGGCGGGATCGCCGTCTACCTCTCCGGCGTGCTCGCCGATCGGCTCGGTCGGCGCGACGTCCGCTGGCATTGGTGGCTACCGGCCTACGGCAATCTGCTCTCGCTGCCCTTCTCGTATCTCGCCTACACGGCGACGGATCCGACTTCGGCCGTCCTCTGGATCGCAGTCGCGACGCTCGGCAACCATCAGTATTCGGGGCTCGGCCACGCCGTGCTGCAGGGGCTCGTCAAGCCACGCATGCGCGCAGTCATGTCGGCCACGGCGCTGTTCGCGATGAACGCGGTCGGATTCGGGATCGGCCCGGTCGTGGTCGGCGAGCTCTCGGACGCGTTCGGGGGAGGTACGGAGCTGCGCAAGGCGCTGCTCAGCCTGCTCGTCTTCATGTTCTGGGCGGCGGGGCATTTCCTGCTCGGGGCACGGACGTATCAGCGGGATCTCGAAGAAAAGAACCGCTGAAGGCGCGCGAGCCCGGGACGAAAGCGGGCTCGCCGCTCAGAGCATCTAACGTGGCTCGCAAATTGTCTCTGGCACGATCCGTGCTCTCGCTCAAGGCATGCCGAGACCCACCGATTCGCGCGTCACCTTCAATCCGCCCCACTGCCCCAACCTCGATTGCCTTTTCCATCTGGATTCAACGGGTTGGCGCTTCAAGAGAGCCGGCTTCTACCGCCGCGAAGCCCGCCCCCACCGCATCCAGCGCTACCGCTGTTCACATTGCCACCGCGCCTTCAGTTCACAGACGTTCTCCACCACCTACTGGCTCCGCCGCCCCGACCTGCTCGCGCCCGTCTTCCGCGCCGAAGTCGCCGGCTCCGGACACCGCCAGATCGCCCGCCAGTTCGGCATCGTTCACGCCACCGTGCAGCGTCTCATCGAGCGCCTCGGCCGACATTGCCTCCTGCTCCACGAAGCACTCCGAAAACGCGCGCGGATCCGAATCGCCGCGGAACCCATCGTGATGGATGGCCTCGGAAGCTTCGCGGGTGGCCAGTACTGGCCGCTCGAACTGACGGGCCTGGTTGGTGCCAACTCGTACTACAGCCACGATTTCGTGATCACTGAACGACGACGCTCCGGCTCCATGACCGACCTTCAGAAGAAGCGAAGGGCCGCCTACGAGAAACGAATCGGGCGTCCAGATTCGAAACGCCTGACCCATGACGTCGCGGAGCTGCTCCGAACCAACCTGCCCGGCGACACACCGGTCGAGCTACGCACCGACGAGAAGTCCGAATACCGAACCGCCCTCAAACGCCTGCGATACGACGCAATCAAGCACGAGACGACACACTCAAAAGTGCCCCGAACGGCAAAGAACCCGTTGTTCGCCATCAACGCACACCACATGTTCGTTCGACATAGCGGCGCGAATCACAAGCGCGAGACGGTGGCATTCTCGAAGCGGATTCAGGCCGTGATCTATCGTCATGCCATCTTCCAGATCTGGCGAAACCTCGTGAAAGCCGCGTCGGAGCGTCAGCCGATCGAGACGCCCGCCCAGCGGATCGGCGTCACTCGATCCCCGTGGAATGTCGGTCGGGTACTCGAAAAGCGTCTTTTTCTTGGCCGACTCGACCTGCCGGTTCGCGTGCGAGCAAGCTACCAGGGCGAGTTCACGAGCCGATTCGTGCGATGCGAACGGTTACACCGACTGCGGCTCGCGACCTGAAAGGGAAGCCCTGCGCCTGATCAATGCGCGGCGGCAGGTGCACGTTCACCCTCGAGCGATCGGCGAGGGCGATTCTCGATCGAATCAACCAGCCCCAATCATCGATCCACGTCTCAGAGCATCTGTACGAGTTCGGCGAGGTTGCCTTCCGGATCCTTCGTGAACGCGACACGCACCTTCATCTCCGGAATGTCCTTGATCGCCGCATGCAGCCGCCCCCCGTTCGCGACCACCCGATCGACCAGCGCGCCCAGATCGTCCGTGACGAACCCCAGGATCACCGCCCCCGGCCGCGGCGGCGCGAGCTCCGTGAACCGGAGCAGCACGATCGAGCCCGGACCGAACCCCGAATCGCGCCCGAGCATGATCTCGTCGATCGGATCGATCCCGATGTCGGCCTGCACGCGGTCGAACTGCTTCAGCCCGAAGACGTTCGTGTAGAACGCCTTCATCTTTTCGAGATCGCCGACCACCAGCTTCGTGAATCCGAACGTCGTCATGTCTTCCTCCTGGGAGCGGGGTCGCGCGGGCGGCCTTGCGCGAGGGGACGCGCGCGGCCGGGCTCGCGCAAACAAAGGAGAGGCGGACGCGCCGGCCCTCAGGCCGCCGCCCGCAATCGGTACCGGATCGGCAGCGTCTTGAGGCCGACGACGAAGCTCGAAGCGATGTGCGAAGGCGTGCCGGCGGGCTCGACCGATTCGATCCGGCGCGCGAGCTCGAGGAAGAGCGCGCGCGACGAAAGCCGGGCGACATGGGCGCCGAGGCAGAAATGTTCGCCGGTCCCGAAGCCGAGATGGGGGTTCGGATGGCGGGTGATGTCGAAGCGGAAGGGATCTTCGAAGACCTCCTCGTCGCGATTGGCCGAGGCGTAGAACATCGCGAGCTCCTCGCCTCGACGCAGCTTCGTGCCGTGGAGCTCGACGTCCTGCAGCAGGATGCGCTTCATGTAGTTGACGGGCGTCGCCCAGCGAACGACTTCTTCGACCGTCGATCGCGCGAGCGAGGGGTCGGCGCAGAGCTTCGCGAGCTGATCCGGGTAGTCGAGCAGCGCCTGCATGCCCGAAGCGATCGCGTTGCGGGTCGTGTCGTGGCCGGCGGTGAAGACGATCAGGAAATAGCCGTAGGTCTCGATCGGCGGCATCGGCTCGCCGCTCGGCATCTTCGCGTTGGCGAGCATGCTCGCGAGATCGTCGCGGGGATTCGCGCGGCGGTCCTGGATGATGCGCGTGAAGAGGTTGATGAAGTCGGCGCCGAGGGCGGCGGTCGCGGCTTTTCGGTCCTCGCCCTTGCGCTGCAGGTCGGGGTCTTCGGAGCCGAAGAGCTCCTGGGTCAGGCGCAGCATCGTCTCTTCTTCGTGGCGTTCGACGCCGAGCAGCGTCGCGAGCACCCGCAGCGGATGGCGCTGGGCGATCAGCTCGACGAAATCGCATTCGCCCTCGCGCCCCAGCTTGTCGACCTGCTCCTTCGCGCATTCGGTCACGATGTCGTCGAGGCGCCGGATGCTGCGCGGGGTGAAGAAGGCGCTCGCGACCTTGCGGAAGTCGCGGTGCTCGGGCGGATCCATCTCGATGATGGTCCGCATGCTGCCGAAGGAGGTCGAGTCGGCGACGCGGCGCGCCTCCTGCTCGAAGCTGATCAGCGTCGGGCCCTTCGAGTTGCTGAAGATGCCCGGCTTGCTCGAGATCTTGACGATGTCGGCATGCCGCGTGATCGCGTAGAAGGGCGGGAACTCGCTGCTCTCGCAGCGATGGACGGGGGCGTTCTTGCGGAGCCAGGTCCAGGCGTCGTGGGGCTGGCCGGCGACGCCGTAGTTGCGGGACGCGATCAGATCGTCGGGGGAGAAATCGGGCTGCATCGATGAGCATCCTCTCGGGTCGCGGGCCGCGTGCGCGGGCCGGAATCGCACTCTAGCAAGCCGGCAGGCCGTCGTACGGGCGACGGGCCGGCCGGTCGCTCCGTTGCTCGCCGCGCACTCGGGTGCCGGACGCTTCGCGCGTACGCCCCTACCGGAGGTCGACGCGCTCCTTCACGATCTTGCGGCAGATCGCGAGGTTCGGCGCGAAGCTCGGCCGGGCGAGCATGCGTTCGGCGAACGTCACGGCGCGCGGCCAGCGCCGGACGTCGGGGAGGCCGGCGACCATCTCGAGCTGGGCGAGCTGCACGCCGATCGCGATGTCGGCGATCGAGAGCGCGCCGCCGATCAGATGGCGGGCGTCCTCGGGCCGAGCGGCCCCCGCCGCCTCGAGCTCTTCCTCCAGGTAGTCGAAGAGGCGCGGCAGCTTGTCGTGCCAGGCGGCCTTCGCAGTCTCGACGTCGGGCGGCTTGCCCTGGAAGCGCGGGAACATCAGCGGGCGGAAGATGCCGAGGCCGATCGCGCCGGCGAGCTCGCTGTCGGCCCACTCCTCGAGCCAGATCGCGCGGCCATGGGCGAAGGGCTCGCTCGGGTAGAGTGCCGGCTCGGGCTGCTTCTTCTCGAGGAAGGCGCAGATCGCCGACGAATCGGGCAGCGTTCCCGCGCGCCCCTCGGTCCCGATCGACGGATCGCGCAGGACCGGGATCCGCCGCGCCGGGCTGATCGCCTTGAACCAGTCGGGCATCGGCAGGATGTTCACCGACTCGCTCTCGAACGGAATTCCCTTCTCGCGCAGCACGACCTCGGCCTTGCGGACGAAGGGCGAGAGTGGCGCGCCGTACAGAATGAGGGTCATGATCGGCTCCTTGTTCATGGTGCTCCGAGAATGGCATAGTCGTTCGGACCAGGAGAGCCTCATGGATACCCCCCTCGCCCGCGCGCTCGGCCTCGAGTTCCCGATCTTCGCGTTCACCCATTGCCGCGACGTCGCCGCCGCCGTCTCGAAGGCGGGCGGCATGGGCATCTTCGGCGTGTCGGCCCATTCGCCCGAAGGGCTCCATGCCGAGCTCGAATGGATCGAGAAGCAGATCGGCGACAAGCCCTACGGCGTCGACCTGCTGCTGCCGACCAAGTTCGTCGGCAGCGACCGCGCCGGCGGGTTCGACGCGAGCGAGCTCGACGCGCGCATTCCCGCCGAGCACCGCCGCTTCCTCGACGATCTGCTCGCCCGCTACGACGTTCCGCCGCTCCCGCCCGAGACCGAGCTGCGGGGCGAGCTGCTCGTCGGCCTCGACAAGCAGCGCGAGATGATCGAGATGCTCTTCGAACATCCGATCAAGCTGATCGCGAGCGCCCTCGGCCCGCCGCCCGCCTGGATGATCGAGCAGGGTCGCGCGCGCGGCGTCAAGGTCGCGGCGCTCGCGGGCACCGTCGAACATGCGCGGCGCCATGCCGAAGCCGGCGCCGACATCATCATCGCCCAGGGCTACGAAGCCGGCGGCCATACCGGCGAGGTCGCGACGATGGTGCTCGTCCCCGAGGTCGTCGATGCCGTCGCGCCGATCCCCGTGCTCGCCGCCGGCGGGATCGGCAGCGGCCGCCAGATCGCAGCGTCGCTGGCGTTAGGCGCCCAGGGCGTCTGGCTCGGCTCGCTCTGGCTGACGACCGAAGAGGCCGAGACCCATCCCGTCGTCAAACAGAAGTTCCTGAAGGCGAGCTCGAGCGATACGGTCCGCAGCCGTTCCCTGACCGGCAAGCCCGCGCGCCAGCTCCGCAGCGCCTGGACCGAGGCCTGGGAAGATCCCGCGAATCCGAAGCCGCTCCCGATGCCGCTGCAGCCGCGGCTCGTGCGCGAGGCCCAGTCGCGTATCGCGCGCACGGCCCATAAATCCCCCGGCGCCGCCGAGCTCGCCAACTATTTCGTCGGCCAGATCGTCGGCTCGATGAACCATGTGAAGTCCGTCCGCACCGTCATGCAGGAGCTCGTCTCCGAATATGCGGACGCCATCGAACGACTCGACGAATGGAGTGGAACCGACTGATGCGTTTCTGGCACGGCATGGGCTACACGCCCCTCGACGAGCTTCCCATCCTCGCCCGCCACGCCGAGGCCCTCGGCTTCTACGGCATGTCGCTCGGCGACCATTGGGTCACGGCCGAGACCCAGGTCGACCGCTACGAGATCGCGAAGGACGGCGTCACGCCCTGGGAGGACGACGCCCCCTGGCCTGATCCCTGGGTCAGCTTCGCCGCCCTCGCCGGCATGACGAAGACCCTCGAGTTCCTGACGACCGTCTACATCCTGCCCGTCCGCGACGCCTTCACCGCCGCGAAGGCCATCAGCACCGCCTCCATCTGGAGCGGCGGCCGCATCCATCTCGGCGCCGGCGTCGGCTGGCAGAAGCTCGAGTTCGGCCTCTCCGGCCAGCCCTTCCACCAGCGCGGCAAGCACGTCGACGAGCAGCTCGAAGTCCTGCAGCGGCTTTGGACCGGCGAGATGGTCGAATACCACGGCGAGTTCTACGACTTCCCGCGCGTGCGCATGCTGCCGAAGCCGGTGAAGCCCGTGCCGATCTACATCGGCGGCGCGTCGCCCGCCGCGTTCGCCCGCGCCGCGCGCTTCGACGGCTGGGAAGGCGCCGTCTACCCCTGGGACGAGATGGAGGCGAAGGTCCTCGGCGCCCGCCAGGCCCGCATCGACTCGGGGCGGCCCCTCGAAGGCTGGCGCCTCATCGTCGGCACGACCGAGCCGACGCCCGAGCGGATGAAGCAGCTCGAGGCCTGGGGGGTCACGGACTACCTCAAGCCGCCGTGGACGAATGGGCTGAAGGCGACGAAGACCTCGCTGGCGGAGAAGCTCGAGGAGATGGCGGCGTTCGCGCGGAGGTATGGGGTGGGGACATCTCGTTGACGTGCGCGGGCGCGAGATCCGTCGCGGTCGTCGCCGGGGTCACCGGCGTGATGCTCGGCCTCGCGTTCATGCTCGCTTCTGCATCCCCTGCGAACTGTGCCTGGTGCCCCTCGCATCCCTGCCTCAGCGATTCGACCTGCGGACGCTGTGCGTGCGTAATCGTCGGCGGCGAGACGAAGGGTCGGTGCTATTCAAAGACCGACTGAACCCCGATCGGAGCCCCGCCCATGCCCACCCCCGTCCTGCTCGAAGCCGCCATCAACGGCACCACCCCGAAATCCCGCAACCCGAACGTCCCCCGCACCCCCGCCGAGGTCACCGCCGACGCCCTCGCCTGCCTCGAAGCCGGTGCGACCCTCGTCCACAACCACACCGACGATCCGATCTTCGACGGTGTGACCGCCGCCCACTCGCCCGAGCCCTACATCGAAGCCTGGCGGCCGGTGCTCGAAAAACATCCCGATGCCTTCCTCTACCCCACGATGACCGGCGGCGGCCCGCATACCACGGTCGAGCAGCGCTACGGCCATCTGCCCGCGCTCGCCCGGGCGGGCTGCCTCACGATGGGCATCGTCGATCCGGGCTCGGTCAACATCGGGACCTTCGACGCCGACGGGCAGCCCTCGGCCCACGACACGATCTACCAGAACTCGCATGCCGACGTGCGGTACATGATCGATACCTGCGAAGCGCTCGGTGTGCCGATCAACTTCTCGATCTTCGACGGCAGCTTCATGCGCAGCGCGGTGGCCTACATCCGCGCGGGGCGCGTGCGCCAGGGCGGGATCGTCAAGATCTTCTTCGGCTCGCCCTTCGCGAGCTTCGGAATCCCGGCGACGGAAGCCGCCCTCGTCGCCTATCTCGAGATGCTCGAGGGCTGCGAGCTGCCCTGGTCCGTCGCGATCCCCGGCGGCGATCTGCTCGCGAGCGACGTCGCGGGCCTCGCCCTCGAACGCGGCGGCCATCTGCGCGTCGGCCTCGAGGACTACGCGGGGCCGGGAACGCCGACCAACGTCGAGATCCTCGAGCGCGCGGCGAAGCTCTGCGGCGAGGTCGGCCGCCCGGTCGCGCGCCCGCACGAGGCCGCGAAGCTGATGAAGGTCCCGACTTCATCGACGCTGCGGGGTCGCGCATGACGGCCCGGAAGTCGACGGCAAAGGCCGGGGGAAAAGCGAAATCGAAGGGCAAGGTCGGGACACCGACATCTTCGACGGCGAAGACGAAACCGAAGCCGAACTCGAAGAAGATCGCGAAGAGCTCGACCCGCGCAGTCCCCGCCCGCCGCAAGCCGGGCGCCGCCGTCCCGACGTCGCTGCCGAAGATCCCGCTCGTCGTCCGGACCGCGGATGCGCGCTTCGCGAACCTCCCGGACTATCCGTTCCGGCCGCATTACGTCTCCGTCGCGAATCCCTATGCGAAGCGCCCGCTGCGCATGCATTATGTCGACGAGGGGCCGCGCGATGCGCCGGTCGTGTTGATGGTCCACGGCGAGCCGTCCTGGTCCTATCTCTATCGCAAGATGGTTCCGGTCTTCGCGGCGGCGGGGCTGCGCGCGGTCGCCGTCGATCTGATCGGCTTCGGGCGCTCCGACAAGCCCGTCCGCTCGTCCCACTATTCCTTCGCGAATCACATCGAATGGCTGCGCCAGCTCGTCGTCGCCCTCGATCTGCGCGCGATCACGCTGATCGGCCAGGATTGGGGCGGCCCGATCGGGATGGGCGTGCTCGCCCGCGAGATGGACCGCTTCGCGCGGGTCGTCGCCGGCAATACGATGCTGCACACGGCCGAGCCCGAGCTGGCCGGCCGCCTCGAATGGGCGGTCCATGCGAGCGGAGAACGCAACTCGACCGTCGATGCGATGCTGCTCGATTGGATGCACGCGACCCATCGCGCACCCGACTTCGAGGCGAGCCCTTCGATCGCGGGCTCGATCGTGCGCGGCATCTCCGCGGGCGCGCTCGAGGCCTACGATGCGCCCTTCCCCTCCGAATGGCACAAGGCCGGCATGCGGCAGTTCTCCGTCCTGATCCCGGTGACCCGCTCGGATGTCGGTGCACAGATCAACCTCGCGACCTGGGCGGCGCTCGCGCGCTTCGATCGGCCCTTCCTCACGCTCTTCAGCGACTCGGATCCGGCGACGCGGGGCTGGGCGGAGATCTTCGCCGAGCGCGTCCCGGGCGCGCGCGGCCAGCCGCACCAGATCCAGGCGCGCGCCGGCCATTTCTGGCAGGAAGACAACGGGGCGGACGCGGCGCGCATCATCGTCGATTGGATCGCCGCGACGGCCTGACGCCTGACCGCGCGTCGCGGCGATGGGCCGTGAAGGCGGGCTCGCCGAGTCGCCGAGCCCGCGCCGATCGTGCAGAATCCCGGCGTGAGCCAGCCCCCCGCGCGTCGCACCTCGATCCTCGTCCTCGCGCTCGCGCTCGTGATCGGAGGCATCGGCTTCGTCGTACTCCGGAGCTCGGACGGCGCGGTCAAGGCGCGCGAACGGGAGGCGCGCCTCGCGGCGGTGGCCGAGGGCGGTCCCGCCGAGGTCGGACCGTCGCTCGAGGTCTCTGTCCTCGAGGTCGCGCGGTCCGCGCAGCCCGAGATCGTCGAGCTGACGGGCGTGCTCGAGCCGATCCGGCAGACCTGGGTCGCGGCGCAGGTCGCGGGACAGGTGGTCGAGGTGGCCGCAGCCGAGCATGCGCCGATTCGCGCGCAGGGCGTGCTCGTCCGGCTCGATCCCGCGCTCGCCGAGGCGGATCGGATCCGCGCCGAGGCCGCCCATCGCCTCGCCCGGGTCGAGCTCGAACGCCAGCAGACCCTCGGCAATCAATCCGTCGCGAGCAAGGCCGAGCTCGACCGCGCGCTCTCGAACGAACGCGCGGCTTATGCCGCGCTGCTCGAGGCGCGGACCCGGCTCGAGTACACCGTGATCCGCGCGCCCTTCGACGGCTGGGTCAACGCTCTCGACCTCGATCCCGGGACCTACGTGCAGCCGGGGACTAAGGTCGCGCAGGTGCTCGACTTTGCGCGGATCGAGGTCGAGGTCCTCGTCAGCGACCGGCAGATCGCAGCGCTCGAAAAGGGAGCGAAGGCGCAGGTGCGTATCGACGCCCTCGGCAACGCGCCCTTCGAAGGCACGCTCGCACGCGTCGGCCGGGCGAGCGAAGACGAGAGCGGGCGCTTCCCGGTCGTCGTCGTGCTCGAAAACGAGGCCGGCCGACTCGCGCCCGGCATGGTCGCGCGGGTCGAGCTGGCGCTCGGCGCCGTGCCCTCGATCCGTGTCCCGGCGCGGGCGCTGCTGCGGGAGTTCGAGCTCGACTACGTCTTCGTCGTCGACGAGAGCGATACGGCCCGGCGCGTCCGGATCGCGGCGCAGCCGGTGCCGTTCCGGCCCGATCAGGTCGAGGTTCTCGAGGGGCTCGCAGACGGCGATCGCGTCGTCGTGAGCGGCCTCGCTCCGCTGCGGGCGGGGATGCGCGTACGCGTCCGGCAGGACTGACGGCATGACGCTGCCCGAGTTCAGCATCCGGCAGAGCGTGCTCGTCAACGTGCTCTTCGTCGTCTGCCTGGTCGGCGGGATCGCGGCGCTGTCGCTGACCGAGGTCGAGTTCTACCACGACGTCACGCTGAACCAGGCCGTCATCACGACACGCTGGAACGGGGCCTCCGCCGACGAGGTCGAGCGGCTCGTCACGACGAAGCTCGAAGAAGAGCTCCTCACCGTCAGCAACGTCGACGAGATGCGCTCGGCCTCCCAGGCCGGCGTCTCGATGATCAGCGTCGACTTCGACGAGACCCTCGACGAATTCGAATACGAATCGGCGATCAACGACGTCCGCGGCGCGCTCGAGCAGGTCGAGGACCTGCCGCCCGAAGCCGACGAGCCGGTCCTGCGCGAGATCATCACGGCGGAGATCGCGCCGGTGGTCTTCGTCGCCATCACCGACGTCGGCGGCGTCGGCGAGCTCGCGATCCGCGACGTCGCACGGGAGCTCGAATCGCGCGTGCGCGAGATCCCGGGCGTCTCGACGGTCGAGATCCGCGGGCTGCAGGATCGCGAGGTGCGCGTGCTCGTCGATCGCGCCCGCGCGGATCGCTACGGCATCACGCTCTCCGAGATCGCGGACCGCCTCCGCCGGCAGAACCAGAATCTGCCCGGCGGCACGTTCCAGGACGCGACCGGCGAGGCGACGCTGCGCGCGATCGGCGACTACGCCTCCCTCGACGAGATCCGGGAGACCGTCGTCAAGGAGGACGGGCCGGGCACCCGCGTGCTCGTCCGCGACGTCGCGACCGTCGAGCGCGGGCTCGAGAAGGCGATCTACGTCACGCGCTACGAGGGCCAGCCCGCCGCCGTCGTGTCGATCGGCAAGAAGGACACGACCGACGTCCGCGAGCTGATCGGCCGCGTCGACGCATTCCTGACGGGCTTCGCGCCGCTCGTGCCGGAGGGCATCGAGGTCGTGAAGACCCTCGACAGCGCGGCCTTCGTGACCCCGCGCATCGGGATCCTGCTCTCGAACCTCTGGACTGGCGGCCTGCTCGTGCTCGCGCTGCTCTGGTTCACGATCGGCTTCCGCAACGCGCTGCTGACGATCGTCGGCATCCCGTTCAGCTTCCTGACCGCGATCCTCTTCTTTCCGCTCTTCGGCATCAGCATCAACTCGAATACGCTGATCGGCATGCTGCTCGTCTCGGGCATGCTCGTCGACGACGCGATCGTGGTGCTCGAGAACATCTATCGCAAGGTCGAAGAGGGCCGGCCGATCGCCGAGGCCGTTCGGAGCGGCGCCAACGAAGTCCTCTGGCCCGTCACCGTCGCGGTCGGAACGACCGTCGCCGCGTTCCTGCCGCTGCTGCTGGTCGGCGGCACGGCCGGGAAATTCGTCTCGGTCCTGCCGCAATGCGTCGTGCTCTGCCTGCTCGCCTCGCTCTTCGAATGTCTCGTGATCCTGCCGGTCCACTATCTCGACTTCGGCAGTCGCTCCGGCGCCCAGCACGGCGGCGCCGTCGGCGATTCGGGCTGGGCGCGGCTGCGCGGCTTCTTCGAGGGCCTGCAGCGCCGCGTCGACGGCGGCTTCGAGCGCGTGCGCGGCCTCTACCTCGCCGCCCTCGCGCCGGTCCTCGCCCATCGTTTCGCGTTCAGCGCGCTCTTCGTCGCCTTCCTCTATCTCGCCTGGGCCGCGAGCGCGCATCTGCGCTTCGAGCTCTTCCCCGGCGACTACTCGACGATCAACATCAGCCTCGAGGCGCCGACGGATTTCAGCATCGAGCAGACTGCCGAGCTGACGCGCGGCCTCGAGGCGCGCCTGCTCGCGATGCCCGAGGAGGACGTCGAGGACTTCAACACGATCGTCGGCCTCGCGATCGACCTCAACTACGACCGCATGCTCGCCTCGAACCTCGCGCTCGTCGCCGTCGCGATCCCCCAGAACGAGGCCAACCAGCTGCGGCCCCAGGAGGTGATGGGCCGCATCTCCGAGCATCTGCAGCAATGGGCGAAGACCCATCCCGGGGAGGTCGTCTCGCTGCGCGTCGAGGCCGATCCGTACGGGCCGCCGGTCGGACGGCCGGTCGAGGTCCGCATCCAGAGCGAGGACTTCGCCGTCAACAAGACGATCGCGGACGAGATCAAGGCCCATCTCGCGACGATCCCCGGCGTCTCCGGCATCGACGACAACCTCGAGGAGGGCCCGCGCGAGGTCCGGCTCGCGCTCGACGCCGAGCGCGCCGGGCGCTTCGGCCTGACCTTCGAGGACGTCGCCCGCGCCCTGCGCGCCGCCAACGACGGCATCATCGCGTCGAGCTTCCGCGCGCCGGCCGCGGTCGAGGACGACGACATCCGCGTGCTGCTGGCGCCGGAGCAGCGCGACGGGGCCCTTGATCTGCTTCAGACGACGGTGCGCGCGCGGGACGGCCAGCTCGTCCGCCTCGCGGACGTCGCGAACCTCGAGGTCACCCGCGGCTACCTCGCCTATCGCCGCGTCGACGGCAAGCGCGCCGTCACCGTCTTCGCCGACGTCGACGACGATCTCGCCACGAGCGTCTCCGTCAACCGCGACCTCGCGGCCCGCTTCGCCGACATCCGGGCGCGCTTTCCGCAGGTCGAGCTGATCTACGGCGGCGAATACCAGGAATCGAACGAGGCCGTCGCGAATACCATCGCGGCCTTCCCCGTCTCGCTGCTGCTCGTCTACATGCAGCTCGCCGCGCTCTTCCGCAGCTATCTGCAGCCGCTCGTCGTGCTCGCCGCGATCCCGATCGGCTTCGCGGGCATCGTCTTCGGCGTCGGCGCGCTCGGCTACACGGTCAGCTTCAATCTTCTCTATGCCTCGGTCGGCCTGGCGGGCGTCGTCGTCAACGACGCGCTCGTGATGGTCGATTTCATCAACCGCGCGCGGCGCGAGGGAATGACGGTCGGCGAGGCGGTGATGCAGGCGGGAGCGGTCCGGCTCCGGCCGATCGTCCTGACGACCCTGACGACGGTGCTCGCGCTCATGCCGATGGCGCTCGGCATCCAGGGCTCGTCGAAGAGCTACGGGCCCTTCGCCGCGGCGATCGCCTTCGGGCTCGCGTTCGCGATGGTCGGCACCCTCTTCGTCGTGCCGCTGAGCTACCGCCTGATCGATTCGCTCGAGCGGCGGCTGCGGGCGCTCGCCGCACGGCTTCGGGGCGAGGGGCCGATCGGCTGATCCCCGCGCGGCGGGGAGCGGGCTAACGTCGAGCGCGAGCGAGCGCTCCGCCGCGCCTCGATCAGCCGCGGCGGATGCCCCGCCCGCAGTCGTCCCGCCGGAAGGAGTGTCCTCTTGGAATTCGTCGTCGCCTTCGACATGCGCGCCCCGGCCTTCGGTGCACCGACCCGCGAGATCTACGCCGCGACCCTCGACATGTGCGCCTTCGCCGACGAGATCGGCTTCGACGTCGTCGGCCTCGGAGAGCACCACGCCTCGGACGATGGCTATCTGCCCTCGCCGATCCCGATGGCCGGCGCGATCGGTGCGCGGACGAAGCGCATCACGATCCGGCCGAACGTGCTGCTCGCGCCGCTCTACGAGCCCGTGAAGCTCGCCGAGGATCTCGCGGTCCTGCAATACATCTGCGACGGGCGGCTCGAGGTCGTGATCGGGGCGGGCTACGTGCCCTTCGAATTCCAGATGTTCGGCAAGCGGCGCGAGGATCGGAAGGCGCTGTATACGAACGCGATCGAAGTCCTGAAGCGGGCGTGGACGGGCGAGACCTTCGACTACGAGGGGCGCAGCATCAAGGTCCGCCCGATCCCGAGCCCGCCGCCGAAGCTGCTGCTCGGCGGATCGCATCCCGCCGTCGCGCGACGTGCGGCGCGGATCGCCGACGGCTTCTATCCGCCCGGCGGCGAGAGCTGGGACGTCTACCGCGCGGCCTGCCTCGAGCTCGGCAAGCCCGATCCGGGCGCGACCTTCAAGAAGCTCGGCCCGATCTATACCCACGTCACGAACGATCCCGACGGCGACTGGGCGAAGATCGCGCCCCATGCGAAGCACGTCGTCGAGTCGTATTCGAAGTGGACGACGGAGGCCTACGGCCGCCCGGCCGGGCCCTTCGCGAAGGGCGTCGATCCGAACGATCTGCGCAGGAGCGGGAGCTATCTCTGCCTGCGGCCCGAAGAGACGATCGAGCTGATCCGGAAGCTCGGCCGCGACCGGACCTTCATCCTGACGCCGCTGCTCGGCGGCCTCGATCCGAAGCTCGCATGGGCGGGGCTGCGACTCTTCGAGCGCGAGGTCTGGCCGCACGTACGCGATCTGCAGGGTTAGGCGGCGGAGACGTCGGGGAAGAAGAGGAGGCTCGCATGTTCGATCTGACGGGACGGATCGCCCTCGTGACGGGGGCGGGGCAGCATGTGGGCCGCGCGATCGCCGAGGCCCTCGCGGCGCAGGGCGCGGCCGTCGCGGTCAACGACGTCGTCGCCGAGCGCGCGCGGGAGGTCGCCGACGCGATCGTGAAGGCGGGCGGACGCGCGCTGGCAGCCCCCGGCGACGTCACGGATCTCGCCGCCATGACGGCGCTCGTCGCCGAGGTCGATGCCGGGCTCGGGCCCGTCGACGTCCTCGTCTCGAACGCAGGCAACAGCGGCGCGACGCGGGCGATTCCGACGCCCTTCGCCGAGATGGATCCGCGCGACTGGAAGAAATACGTCGACATCAACTTCTACGCCGTCCTGAACGGCATCCATGCCGTGCTGCCCGGCATGCGCGCCCGCCGCCACGGCCGCATCATCACGATCGCCTCCGACGCCGGCCGCCAGGGCCTCGCGATGGGCATGTCGATCTACAGCGGCGGCAAGGCGGCGGCGATGGGCTTCCAGCGCTCGCTCGCTTGCGAGGTCGGGCCGGACCAGATCACGGTGAACACGGTCTCCCTCGGCATGATCCCCGGCGACTGGGATCTCGGTCCGCCGAAGGGCGTCCCGCTCGGGCGCCACGGCGTCCCGAAGGACGTCGGGCCCGCCGTCGTCTACTTCGCGTCGGACGAAGCCTGCTGGGTCACGGGGCAGATCCTGTCGGTGAACGGCGGCGTGTACCGGAACGTGTAGGGACGCACGCCGGTCTGCGGCATCCGCGCGCGGCACGCCGAACGCGGCCCGTCTGGCACAACCGTACGCCGTACGGTAAACAGATCGACATGGCGGCGAAGACGACGAAGGCGGCGAGCACGGTGCGGCGCGCGCGCGCGGCGAGCGGCTCGGTGCCCCGAGCGGGGCGCGGGCCGGGCGGAAGGCGCGCCCGGGTCGCGCGCGGCACGCTGCAGCGCGACGACATCCTCGGTGCCGCGCTCGATCTCGTGCGGAGCGAGCCGGAGCGATCGCTGACGATGGAGCGCGTCGCCGCCGCGCTCGGGACGCGACCGATGTCGCTCTATACGCACGTGCGAAGCCGCGGCGACCTGATCGACGGCGCCTTTCGCCATGCCCTGCGCGACTGGCGACTGCGCGAGCACGACGGCCCCTGGGACGAGGCGATCCGGATCGGGTGTCACGCGCTGCGCGATCGGCTGCTTCCCTATGCGCCGCTCGTGCGCGAGCTCTCGCAGCCCGGGCGGCTCCATCCCGCCTTCCTCGAATGCGCCGCGACGTTCTCGGCGATCCTGCGCCGCGCGGGCTTCCGGGGCAAGGAACACGCGCGGGCCGTCCGCTGGATTCCGCAGACGATCCTCGGCGCCGTCCTGCTCGAGGCGGGTCGCCCGAGCCATCTGCGCGGTGCGACCGACGAGTCGGCCGGCATCGCCGGAGCGCTCGGATCGGTTTCGAGCGGGAGTCGCGCGGAGCTGCTCGCGCTGATGCCCTTCCTCGATCGCCTCGAGGAGGACGATCTCTTCGCCTACACCGTCGAGCGCATGATCGACGGCCTGCGAGCGGCTCTCGGAGCCAGC
>CAUJGH010000476.1 GCA_963169575.1 Myxococcota bacterium
CGCGTCCGCCGCGGCGTAGGCGAGATCGCAGGCGCCGACCAGCTCGAGCCCGCCCGCCATCGCATAGCCATGCACCTGCGCGATCACCGGCATCGCGAGATCCCAGATCGACATCCAGCCCTCGGCCACGTGGCGCGCCCACTGCATGCCGACCTGCGATGTGAAGTAGGGCTGATCCTTGCCGAGATCGGAGCCGAGGTCGTAGCCCGAGGAGAAGCAGCCCCCCGCGCCGCGCAGGATCGAGACGTGGACGCCCGCGTCGCCATCGGCCTCGCGGAGCGCGTCCAGCAGATCCCCGCGCAGCGCGTTCGAGAGGGCGTTGCGCTTCTCGGGGCGATTCAGCGTGATGCGGCGGACGCCGGCGATCGGCTCGTCGATCTCGACCAGCCTGGGCGGATGACTCATTCGGATTTCCTTTCGCTTCGATCAGATCCACTGCCCGGCAGTGACGTGGAGCTCGGTGCCCGTGATGTTGCGCGCGCGGTCGGAGCCGAGGAAGAGGCAGGCCTCGGCCATGTCCTCGGGATCGACGTGGCGTTCGAGGACGGCCGACTTCGCGAGCCGCCGGCTAATCTGCTCGGGCGTGATCTGGAAGCCGGCGGCCATCTGCTCGAAGAGCCGATCGAGGGGCTCGCCGGTCGTGTAGCCGGGCGTGACGATGTTGACGCGCACGTTCTTCCGCCCCATCTCCCGGGCGAGCACCTTCGACATCGCGATCATCGCCGTCTTCGTCGAGCTGTACTCGGCGCCCTTCGCCTGCAGCGCCGTCGTGGCGAGGGTGCCGATGTTGACGATCGCGCCGCCGCCGGTCTCCGCCATCCGGAGCGCCGCCTCGCCGCAGAGCGTCATCGTGCCGACGACGTTCAGCTGGAGCGACTCGGCATAGGCCTGCCAGTCCATCTCGGCGACCGACGCACGCTGATGGGGATGCGTCGCGACGTTGACGAGCGCATCGACGCGGCCGAGCGTCTCGACCGTCGTGGCGACGATCCGCCGACAATCGTCCAGATCCTTCAGATCCGCCGTCACCGCGACGATCCGCCGCCCCGTCTCCTTCGCCAGCTCCGCCGCCATCGCCTCGAGCGGAGCCTGCCGCCGCGCCGCGACGACGACGTCGGCGCCGTCCTGCGCGAATCGCAGCGCCGTCGCGCGGCCGATGCCCGGCCCCGCACCCGTCACGATCGCGACCTTGCCCTTCATCGTCCGATCCACGCGCTTCCCCTTCGCCTCCGCCCCGTCGCCGAGCCCGCCATCGCCCTCGTGATCCCGCTCTTTCCGTCGCGAACCACGGCGCTCAGAAGATCCAGCCCGGCGTCCCCTCGGCGGGGACCTCGTGGACCCAGTGGAATTCGAATCCGTGCCGCAGGGCGTAGACCTCGTCGGCGTTGCCGTCGCCGATGTGGATCCAGCGCGTCGCTTGCGGAAAGCGCGCCTTGACCTCGTCGAGCTTGTGTTTGTGGCCGATGAAGTCCATCTCGACGCCATGGCGCTGCCAGAGCCGCTCCTGGTCGCTGACGACGCGATCGGACGACGAGCCGACGATGTAGCCGAGCGCGCGGGCGCGATGGATCCAGACGAGCGGGATCGTACCCGGCGGATCCCCGACCTCGAGGGTGCCGTCGATGTCGAGACTGAGCAGGACCAAGGAAGATCTCCGAATCCGCGCGCCGAGCGTGCCGGGCGTGCTAGGCGCGCTGGACGTTGCCGCCCGACCACGGGCGCTGGGTGAGCTCGATCAGGACCGGATCGGTCTCGCGCTCGAGATAGGTGTATTTGATCTCGTCGCTCATCGCGTGGTACCAGATCGGCTCGAAGCCGAGGCCCTTCGCCTGCGCGACGACCGCGTCGAGATCCGGGACGTGGAACGAGAGGTGGTGCAGGCCCGTCCGGCCCTTGGCGAGGAATTCGCGATGCGGCGTATCGCCGCTGACCCATTCGATCAGCTCGAGCTCGAGCTCGCCGGTATAGGCGACGGCG
Organism: Myxococcota bacterium; assembly: GCA_963169575.1. Lineage (GTDB taxonomy): Bacteria > Myxococcota_A > UBA9160 > UBA9160 > UBA4427 > UBA4427. The sequence goes on from CAUJGH010000476.1 coordinate 1,978, forward strand.
AGCTTGAGACGATAGGGCGCGAGCTTGCCGCGGAACGTCGCGCCCTCCATGACGCCGTAGTCGACGACCTGGAACTGGCCGAAGATCGGCTCGTACTGCGCGAGCGCGTCTTCCAGCTTCGGGTAGACGAAGCCGACCTGACAACAGGGCGGCAGGTCGAGGATCTTGCGGACGTCCTGCATCGACGGGCTCCTGAACGCGCGATCGCGGCCCCGGCCGGGTGCCGGGCGATCGCGGCGTCCGGCAGGGGATACGACCCCGGCTCGCGAAAGTCAACCGAGCCGGGGATCACCGCGATCGCCGGCCCCGGCGCTGCCGACCAGCGCATGCACGACCTCCGCCAGAGCCCGCGGACGGGCCACGAACGGACAATGCCCGCCCGGCAGCTCGACGGGCGGGACGCCGATGCGCCGGCGGATCATCTCGGAATGGGCTGCCTTGAGGACGATGTTGTCGTCGGAGCCGACGATCGCATGCATCGGCACGTCGGGGTAGCGCGCGATCGGCGCATAATCCGAGAACGGCGCGGTGGCCTGGGGGCGGAAGCGCTCATGACCCCAGCGCTGCAGCGCCGGTGGACAATCGTTGAAGAAATCATGAGCGGCGGACTCGAAGGAGAGCAGGATCCGGCCTTCGCCGGCCGGGATGAAATGCGCCTCGTTGGCCGGGTTGCGCGTGCGCTGGTTCTCCTCGTGCTCCGCCTCGCTCGTCGGCGGAAAGCCGGCGCAGAGGAAGATCAAGCCCGCCGAAGGCTGCGCGAGGGCAGCGCGGGGCACGACGAGCCCCCCCATCGAATGGCCGATCAGCCAGGCTGGCCGCTCGAGACCGCGCATCACGGCGACGACCGCGGCAGCGTAGTCGTCGAGGGTCGCGGCCGGATCCTCGATGGGGAGATCGAGCGTGTGTGTGCCGTGGCCGAGGCGCTGGAGCTCGGGCTCGAAGAGCGCCCAGCACCAGGCCCCCGCGAGCCCCCCGTGAACCAACACGAAATCCGCCATGTCCTCTCCCTTGCCGCGCATGAATCCAGACGCCGATACTCGCAGAGCCCCTTCCCGCCGGAAACGCGCGACGCATCGAGAACGAGACGCATCGGTCTGGGCGGGCTGGGCTATCCGTTTCCTCGCCCCGTCCCGATCCCGTCTCCGCCCGAACCCTGGAGGTGCGCAATGGCGAATTCAACGAGGGCCGCGGCCGGCGCCGCCGCTGCCGCCATCACGGTCTCGCCGCTCGCGAACGATTTCGGGGCCATCGTGACCGGCCTCGACTTCGCGAGGGGGCTCGCGCCGGACGCCGCCCACGCGATCCGAGCCGCCTGGGCGCGCCACGCCGTCCTCGTCTTCCCCGAACAAGAGCTCGCGCCCGAGGCCCTCGAAGCCTTCACCCTCGCCCTCGGTGCGTTCGGCGAGGATCCCTTCATCGCGCCGATGCCCGGCCATCCGAACATCCTCGAGCTCCGCCGCGAGCCGGACGAGACGGCGCAGAATTTCGGCGCCGCCTGGCATTCGGATTGGAGCTTCCAGCCCTGCCCGCCCGCCGGCACGATCCTGCATTCGAAGATCGTCCCGCCCGTCGGCGGCGACACGCTCTACGCCGATACGGCTCGCGCCTTCGAAGCCCTCTCGCCGACGATGCAGCGGATGCTGGACGGGCTCGAAGCCGTCCACAGCGCCGCCTTCGCCTACGGCCCCCGCGGCGTCCTCGCCCGCGACGCCGACCGG
>CAUJGH010000477.1 GCA_963169575.1 Myxococcota bacterium
CATCACCGGCGCCGGCAAGGGCATCGGCGCCGCGATCGCCGACGCGCTCGCCAGCGCGGGCGCCGATTGCGTGCTCGTCGCGCGCACGGCCGCCGATCTCGAATCCGTCGCAGAGAGCGTGCGCTCGCGCGGCCGGCGCGCGCTCACGATCGCGGGCGACGTCAACGACCTCGAGCTGCTCGCGCGCGTCGTCGAGCAGACGCAGGCGGAGCTCGGGCGGATCGATTGCGTCGTCAACAACGCCGGCGGCTCGCGCTCGCGCCCGCTGCTGAAGACGAAAGTCGACGAGCTCGAGCATTCGTTCCATTTCAACGTCTCGGTGCCCTTCGAGCTCGTCCGGCTCGCGACACCGGCGATGCTGGCCGTCGGCGGCGGGAGCGTCGTCAACATCTCCTCCGTCGCGGCGAAGAACGCCGTGCGCGGCAATCTCGCGCATGGGCTCACGAAGGCGGCCCTCAACGCCCTGACACGGCTGATGGCGGCGGAGCTCGCGCCGAAGATCCGCGTCAACGCCGTGCTCCCGGGCGCCATCGAGACCGATGCCCTGCGCGGCTGGCTCGAGCGGATGGATCCGGACGTGCGCGCGACCATGATCCAGAACACGCCGATGCGCCGGAACGGCGTCCCCGACGACATCGCCGATGCCGTCCTCTATCTCTGTTCACCGGCGTCGAGCTATGTCACGGGCGAGCTGCTCAAGATCGACGGCATGGCCGCGGACGACACGATCCCGCATCAGTTCCCGGATCTCTGAGCGCGCGCCGACCGGCAGGCCGCGCCGGGCGACGTGCCGGCTCAGCTCCGGCCGCGAGTCATCGTCGAGCGGATCTGCGAGCGAGCTGCCCGCAGAAGCGCCGGATCGAGACCGGCAGCCTCCGCCGCTTCGATCGCCAGCGCGACGTCCTTCTCGCCGATCCCCGCCTGACTCGCGAGAAAGGCCTCGTAGTCGGCATTCGCGCCTGGCGCATCGCGCTCGAAGCCCGAGAGCAGGCCGGCGACGGTCGGCGTCAGGTTCCCGTTCGCGCGCATGACGGCTTCGAGCTCTGCGTGGGGAACGCCGTGGGACTTCGCGAGGTTCGCAGCGAGGGCCCCCGTGACGATGTGGACCCAGCTGACGAGATTGTTCGCGATCTTCAGCGCCATCGCGCTCCCGAGCGGACCAACCTCCGCAACCCCGGTCGAGAAGGCGCGGACCAGCTCGAGTGCGCGCGCGCGCTGCGCGGGATCGCCGCCCAGCATCGAGAAGACGAAGGGCGCGTCGTCGGTCGGCCGCGTCCGGCTGACGGGCGCATCGACCAGCAGGACGCCGCGTTCGGCGAGACGCTCGGCGAGGGTGCGGACGGTGTCGATACGGACGGTGCTGTGGACCAGGACCAGCGCTCCGGACGCGACCTTCTCGGCGATTCCGCCCGCGCCGAACACGGCCTGCTCGACCTGTCCGTCGTCTCGAACACAGACGCCGACGATCGCTGCGCCCTCGGCCGCTTCCGCGGCGGACGCCGCGAGCGACGCGACCCCGCGGAACTTCTCGAGCGCCTCCGCTCGGGGATCGAAGACCGAGAGCTCGAATCCCGCGCGCGCGATCAAGCGGGCCAGCGGTCCGCCCATGTCTCCGAGCCCGATGAATCCCACCTTCACGGCGCGCTCCCCTCCCCGCTCGGCCGCTGCAGCGGCATCCCCGTCCAATCCTCCGCCGAAAGCGGCCCGGCCGCGCGCCGGACCTCGACGGGAATCGCCGTCAGCCGCGACATGCCCGAGAGCGGCTCGACCGCCTCCGGACCGCTCGCCGCGAGCACGTTGACGTTCACCCCCGTCGTCTGGCTCGCGACCGAGAGTCCCTTCGCGCGCTGATGGCCCCAGCCATGCGGCATCGCGACCGTCCCGGGCTGCAGATCCTCGAGCAGCTGCATCGGGATCCGGACGCTACCGGTCGCCGAAACGACGTCGACGAGCTCACCGCCCCGCAGCCCCGCCGCCTTCGCGTCCTCGGGATGCATGTAGAGATGGTTCGTCGAGCGCGAGCCGGCGACGAACGAGGGCTCGTTATGCGTCCAGGAGTTATGCGTCTTGACGTGGCGGCGCGTGATCAGCTTGAGGCGCTCCGGCGCGCGGCGCTCCGCCGCGAAGGCGGCCGGCAGGCGCTCCTTCGCCTGCGCGAGCAGCACGGGGGGCGCGAGATCGATGCGGCCGTCCGGCTTCGCGACCTTCTTCCCGAGGTAGCTGCCCGGCTGCTGCGGCGCGAGCCGGCGACCGTGGGGCTCGGCGAGGAGCTTCGCGAAGCTACCGTTTCCCGTCGCGCGCAGGAGCAGGCTCATCAAGCCCTCGAGCGGGAGCCCGGCGGGCACGCCCGCGCGATCCGAGCCATGCCGCCGCGCCGCGAACTCGAGTGTCTTCTGCACGACGCGCGAGCCGAAGAGCGGCGCACCGCAGGCCCGGGCGAGATCGAGATAGAGGCTCGCCTCGTCGCGCGCTTCCCCGGCGGGCGCGACGACCGGGCGCGTCGCCTGCAGATACGGATGCGATTGCATCCCCATCAGAAGCGGAAACGCGAAGGGCAGATCCGGCCGCTCGAAGGGCGTCGTCGCGGGCAGCATGTAATGCGCGAGGCTGCCGGTCTCGTTCGGCAGGATGTCGATCGTGACGAGCAGCTCGAGCCGCTCGAACGCCTCGCGCAGGCGCGACGCTCCCGCCATCATCATGAGCGGATTGCCGCCGGTCACGAAGAGCGCCTTCAGCTGCCCCTTGCCCGACGAAAGGATCTCGTCCGCGAGGATCCCGCCCGGATAGGCGTCGTTGACCGAGGCGAAGCCCCCGATCCGCGAGCGATCCTCGCGCAGCCCGAAGCCCGTGCGGGCGCCGAGCTTCGCGAAGTCGAGGATCCCGCGGCCGAGCAGCGTTCCGCCCCGGCGATCGAGGTTGCCGGAGACCGCGTTGATGACCTCCTGGAGCCAGAACGCGAGCGCGCCCTCCCCGCCCATGTTGACGCCCGTCGAGCAGTAGAGCGCCGCGCCTTTCGCCTCGCGATAGGCGCGCACCAGCTCGCGCAGCCGCTCGGGCGGGATCCGCGTGATCTCGCCCGTCCGCTCCGCGGGCCACTCGCGGGCCAGCGCGCGCACCACCTCGAAGCCGCGCGCATGCCGCAGGACGAACGCCTCATCGACGCCACCCGTCGCGGCGAGCTCGTCGAGGAAGGAGAGATAGAAGAAAACGTCGGTCCCGGGCCGGATGAAGACGTGCTCGCCCGCGACCTTCGCCGTCTCCGTCCGGCGCGGATCCACGACGAAGACGCGCCCACCCCTGGCCTCGATCTCGCGCAGCCTCTTCCCCGGATTCGGGACCTGCAGGAAGCTCCATTTCGAGACGACGGGATTCGCGCCGACGATGATCAGGCATTCGACATGGTCGAGATCGGGAAAAAGCTGGGTAAACGGAAAGCCGTAGACCTCGCGGGCGACGGCGAATTTGTTGCTGCAGTCCTGGGTCGACGAGGCGTAGATGCTCTTCGAGCCGAGCCCCGTCATGAAGCCCTGGGCGAAGATCGGATGGAGCAGGCTGAAGCCCGCGGCCGTACCGACGTAGAGGCCGATCGAGTCCGGGCCATGGTCCCTGCGCAGCTGCCGGACCTTCGCGCCGATCTCGCCGAGGGCCGCCTCCCAGGCGATGCGCTCGAAGGGCCGCGCGCCGTTCTCGAGCGCCCCGCCCCGCATCGGATGGCGGAGCCGGTCCGGCGAGTCGTAGAGGCGATGCTGCTTCAGACCCTTCACGCAGGCGAAGCCGTCCGTCTCGACGTGAAGCGGATCCGGCCGAACCGCCTCGATCCCGCCCCCGGTGCCGAGCTCGATCTCGAGTCCGCAGAGCGATTCACAGATCCGGCAGAACGTATGTCGCGCCTCACCCAAAATGGGGCCCCCCGAATGCCGCGGAAGCATAACGAGACGCGCCGCGATGGAGGCCGTCCGAAGGCGTCGTCTTCGACTCTGCGCGGCCCCGAGACGGGCAGAAACCACGCGTGCTAGCGTCGCGCGCTGTGCCGCCGATGACCAAACGCGTCCGCCGAACCCCCGAGAATGCCCGCGCCGAGATCCTCGCCGCCGCCGAGGCGGCGCTGCGCGACAGCGATCTGCACGCGCTGACCGTCGAGACCCTGATGGAGCGGACGGGCATGACCCGCTCGCTCTTCTATCACTATTTCAAGAGCCTCGACGAGATCGTGATCGCCC
>CAUJGH010000478.1 GCA_963169575.1 Myxococcota bacterium
CCCCGACGCCCCGCGGCTCGACCCCGCGCACGATCAGCTGGAGATCGCCGCGCGCCGCATAGATCGAGACCTCCGCCTCGACGACGACCTCGAGCCCTTCCTCGAGCTCGAAACGCAAGCGGCCGGCATTCCCGCGGAACAGCGCGGCGCGGATCTGGCCGTCTTCGTCCTTCAGCGTGAAGTAGGCATGGCCCGAGCGGGCCGCGTGGAGGTTGCTGATCTCGCCCATCACGAGCACGCGGCCGACGTGATGCGCGAACAGCCCCGAGAGGCCCGCGAGCAGCTGGCCGACGCCGAGGATGGGCCGCTCGGCGACACCCGTCGGCGTCGGTCTCGACGAACGCATCGGCCTCAGTTCGGCGCCGCGGGCGTCTTCGAAGCGTCCGGCGAAGCCGCCGGCAGCATGGGCGAAGCCGCCGGCAGCATGGGCGAAGCCGCCGGCGATGTCGGCGAAGCCGCCGGCCCGGTCGGCTCCGGCGCCTTCGCGACCGCGGCCGGATCGGCGCGCAGATCGCGCAGATCCTCGAAGTATTGCCAGGCCTTCAGGACCTCGACCGCGCGCGCGAGCTGGACGTCGACCGGCTTCTCTTCGGCCGCCGCGTCGCCGCCTTCCCCCGCGCCCGAGCCATCGCCCTCGTCGTCCGTCGCCGGCGCATCGCCCGGTCGTCCGGTCCCGGCCGGATCGACACGGCGGATCGGCTCGGGCGAGCGCGGCACGCGCCCCTTCGCGTCGCGCTGGGTGAAATGGCCGTCGAGATCGCTCTCGCGCATGCGCCGCCGGTTCGGCAGGCCGAGCTCGGCCGGCGCGGCGGGATCGACCTCGATGTCGGGCGTGATGCCGACCTCCTGGATCGAGCGGCCCGCCGGGGTGTAGTAGAGCGCGGTCGTGAGCCGCAGACCGGCGCCGCCCTCGAGCGGATAGACCGTCTGCACCGAGCCCTTCCCGAAGGTCGGCTTGCCGAGCACGATCGCGCGATGCCGGTCCTGCAGCGCGCCGGCGACGATCTCCGAGGCCGAAGCGCTGCCCTCGTTCACGAGCACGACGATCGGATACTCGCCGCCGCGCACCGCGGCATCGGAGCGGTACTCCGTCCGTTCGCTCGCGCTGCGGCCCTGGGTGTAGACGACGAGCCCTTCCGGGAGCCAGTGGTCGGCCATCTCGACGGCCTGGTTCAGCAGACCGCCCGGGTTGTCGCGCAGGTCGACGACGAGGCCCGCGAGCGGCGCACCGTTCTGGGTCGCCAGGCGATCGAGCTGCGCGCCCACGTCCTGCCCGGTGCGCTCCTGGAAGGAGGAGACGCGCAGATGACCGATGCCCGGCTCGACGAGCTCCGAGCGGACGGAGGCGACGGTCACCGTGTCGCGCTGGATGTCGTAGCGCTTCGGCTCGGCGAGGCCTTCGCGCAGGATGTAGATCGTGATCGTGGTGCCCTTGCGACCGCGCATCACGGCGACCGCTTCGCCGAGCGACATCTCGGCGGTGCTGCGGCAGGGCTCGCTCCACTCCTCGGGCTTCTCGGTCGGGCAGATCGAGCTGATCCGATCGCGGGCCTTGATGCCCGCGCGCTGTGCGGGGGTGCCCTCGATCGGCGATACGACCTCGATGTAGTCGCCGGTCGCCTTCGAGATCTCGATGCCGAGACCGTGGAACTCGCCCTTCGTCTCGACCTGCATCTCGTCGAATTCGGTCGGCTCCATGAACGAGGAATGGGGATCGAGGCCCTGGAGCAGGCCCTTCATCGCACTCTGCAGCAGGACGTGCTCGTCGACCTCTTCGACGTAATGCCCGCGCACGAGCTCGAGAATGCTCGTGAAGAGCGAGAGGTCCTGGTAGCGCTGGGCACTGGCGGCGCCGTCGGCGCCGGCACCGGCAGCCGCGACCGCAGCGGGGGGCGCGGCCGGAGACGAGGGCTCGGCCTGGCCGACCAGACTCGTCGCCGCGATCGCGACGGCCATGCCGCAACCGAAGGGCGCCAGGAAATTCGAGGGACGTCGCGTCTTCAAGGGTGCATGCGCTCCGATTGGGGATCGGCGCAGACCGTAGCAGGCGCAGACGGGGCGATGTCGGGCTGATGCCGGGGCGATGCCGCACGCGAGCGGCGCGGACGCATCAATCGGTGCGCAGCCAGGGCACCGGGTCGACCGGGCTGCCCTGCCGCCGCAGCTCGAAGTAGAGACTCGGGCCTCCGAGCGAGCCGGTCTCTCCGACCGTGCCGATCGGCTGGCCGGCCAGCACGACGTCGTCGACCGCGACCTGGATCTCGTCGAGATGGCCGGAGACGGTGTGATAGGCGTCGCCATGGTCGATGATCACGATCCGGCCGTAGCCGCGGAACCAGCCGGCGAAGCGGACGATGCCGCGCGCCACGCTCCGCACCGGGACCCCCGCCTCCGCTGCGAACTCGACACCGCTGCGAAAGGTCTCGGTCTGGAACTCGGGATCGACGACGCGTCCGAAGCGCTGCGCGACCCGACCCGCGACCGGGGCGAGCAGCGCGCCGCGCTCGAGCCCGGCGGGCGCCCCGCCCGGAACGCTCGCGCCGTCCTGCTCCGCCGCCGCGCGCTGCTCGCGGCCGAGGCCCTTGATGGTTGCTTCGAGCGCCTGGGCCGCCTGCTCGAGCTCGACGAGCAGCCGGCGTTCGGTCGTCCGATCGCGCCGGACGCCCGCGAGGATCGCGGCCTTGCTGCGGCGCTCCCGGTCGAGGGAGGCGACGAGACCGGTCAATCGGACCGTCGCTTCTTCGCGGCGGGCGACGAGCGCCTGCGCTTCGCGCTCGAACGCGGCGAGAGAGTCGCGTTCGCCGGCGAACCGCGCGACGAGATCCGCGTCGTGGCGCACCAGCATGCGGAGCGCCCCCGCCCGCGCCAGCAGATCCGGCAGCGACTGCGCCGCGAACAAGACGCGCACCGGCCCGATCTCGCCGCCCCGGTAGAGCGCGACCGCGCGAGCCGCCAGCGCGCGTTGCGTGCGCTCGAGACTGATCCGCGCCTGCTCGAGTCGCGGCCGCACCGTGTCCAGCTGCGCCCGCGCCTCGCCGACCTCGCGGCGCGCGGCGTTGCGTTCCCGGGTCACGTCGGCGAGGCGGCGATCGACGCCCTCGAGCTCCTCGAGGATCGTGCGCTCCGAGGCCTCGTGTCCGGTCACGCGCTCGCGCGCCTGCTCGATCTTCTCGCGCAGGCCTTCGAGCTGCTCCCCCCGATCGGCGGCCGGCGCGGGCGCCGCGATCGCGATCGCGAAGACCTGGCCGATCAAAGCCGCGACCGCGGCCGCTCTCACGACGTTCCCCGCCATCCGATCATCGCCGTGATCGAGCCGAGCAATCCGAGCAGCGCCCCCGCCCCGACCAGCAGGATCGATTCGCCGGCGGTGAAGAAGCCGAGCTCGGCCTTGCCGAGCAGGAGCTCGAGGCCGTAGCGGAGCTGGGGCAGGAGAAGCTCGAAGGTCGCGAGCAGGATCGCGAGCGCCAGCAGCCCGCCGAGCAGCCCCTGGATCGTGCCCTCGAGCAGGAAGGGCACGCGCACGAAGGTCCGGCTCGCGCCGACGAGGGCCAGGATGTCGAGCTCGTCGCGGCGGGCGTAGACGGCGAGCCGGATCGTGTTCGCGACGATCAGGAGCGCCGCGAGGCCGAGCACCGCGCCGAGTCCGAGCGCGAGGCCGCGCAC
>CAUJGH010000479.1 GCA_963169575.1 Myxococcota bacterium
GGCCGGGGCGCGACGCGAGCTGCGCGCGGATCTGCACCGCCTCCTCGCCCCGCAGATGCGCCTCGACCTCGAGCGTCTGTTGCCCCTCCGGATCGTCCTTGCTCCGGGGCAGCGGGGGCAGCTCGGCGATCTTCGCGAAGATCTCGCCGCGCTTCTGCGCCGCTTTGTCCTCCCAGTGCATCAGGGCGATCGGGACATCCGGCAGCGTCTCGATCCGGATTCGCGAAGAGGCGCAGCCCGACAATGAGACGGCGAAAACCGCGCCGACGACGCCCGCGAAGGCCCGGCCGGCGGCGCCTGCCCCTCTCCTGCCCGTTCGCTTGCCCGGATCCACCGCGCGCACCCCGCTCACGGCCGCGCCTCGAGCCGTCGGCCGAGATAGGGCCGCTCGGCATGCCCGGTCGGTTCGAAGAGACCGACCTCCTGCACCCGATCGCCGAGCACCGAGACCACGATCTGCGCCGCCTCCGGGAACGGGAAGAGCGGATGGGCCGCGAACGCGAGATCGTCCTGCGACAGATAACAGCCCTGCCCGAAATGAGAGTGGTACACGGCGCTCACCGTCTCCGAGCGCGCCGTGGCTTCCTCCAGCGCGCGCAGATACTCGCCCTCCGCCATGTAGTAGGCATGCCGCGCATCGCGCGGAAAAGCGACCGGATCTTCGACGTGGATCTTCGTCATGACGTTCGTGATTCGCACCGCGCGTACAAAGCGCTCGCCGGCATTCCCGAGGACGAGCCCGCAACACTCCTCAGGGGCCACGTCGAGCGCGTGGTGGCAGATCTCGAGAAGCACCTCGCTCGGAACGAACCGACTCCCCCGATCGGGATCGAGATCCACGCGTGCGACTGTCACTTCCAACTCACGAGGACCCGAACGAGGTTCCTGGACGCGGGGGGCCCGGGCGCGCCCGAGTCTAATCGACGGGACACTACGCCGCGACCGCTCCCACCACGTCTCAGATCTCGTAGTCGAAACGGCTCTCGAGATCGCGCGCCACCGATCGCCGGACCGCCTCACGGCAGACATCCGCGACCCGGATCCCGTCGAGGACCCCGGCCATCCGCGCGGCGAGATCGTCCCAGAGGAAATCGGGGCGATGCGCAATGACCGCCTGATTCCGCGGGCCCGACGGCCGATCCCGGGCGACGACCGGCCGCTCCGGGGATCCGATCGAAGCCGCGCGAACGCGCTCTGGCGGCGACGAGACGCGGATGGGACCGTCGACGGCCTCGACGACCTCGAGCAGCAGGATCTCGCCGGGCGGCCGCGTCAACACGAACCCGCCCCCTGGCCCTCGCTTGCCGGTCACGATCCCGGCCCGGCGCAGGCGCTGGAAGATCTGCTCGAGGAAACGGTGGGGGATGCGCTGGCGCTCGCCGATGCGGCGCACGTCGACGGGCTGTCCCGCCCCGTTGTAGGCGAGGTCGAAGATTCCGCAGATCGCATACTGGGCTCGGCGAGAGAGATACACCCGGACAAGATGCAGAACACGTCCCCGCGTCGCCATGCATCGACTTGCCGCAGCGAGCGGGCATCGTCATGTTCTGCCCTCCCCTGCGCCACGCCTCGACGCGAGCCCCTCGAACGGAACCCCCTTGCTGCTGCGACTCGACGAAATCGAGAAGAGGATCGGCGATCGCCTGCTCTTTCGCGGCGTTTCGTTGGTCGTGCGCGCGGGGGATCGGATCGGGATCGTCGGTCCGAATGGCGCGGGCAAGACGACGCTGCTCCGCTTGATGATCGGCGAGGAGCCCCTCGACGGCGGCCAGCTCCAGAGCCCGCGCGCGACCCGCATCGGCCTCCTACGCCAGGAGATCGATCCCCGGGCCTCCCATAGCGTGCGCGAGGAGGCGAGCACGGCCCTCGCCGAGCTCGACGTCCTCGAAGGCGAGATCGCGCGACTCGAGGCCGAGATGAGCCGGCGCGGCCAGGCCGGCGAGGCGCTGCCGCCCACGCTCAGCGAGCGATACGACGCCCTCGCCCAGCGCTACCGGCAGGCCGGCGGCTTCGAACGCGAGGCCCGCGTCGCCTCGGTCCTCGCCGGCCTCGGATTCGACGACGAACGCGCGGCGCGCCCCCTCTCGACCTTCAGCGGCGGGTGGCTCATGCGCGTCGAGCTCGCGAAGCTCCTGCTCGCGCGCCCCGACGTGCTGCTGCTCGACGAGCCGACCAACCATCTCGACCTGCCCTCGATCCGGTTCTTCGAGGAGACCCTCGCCCGCTTCGACGGCGCCGTCGTCGTGGTATCCCACGACCGTACCTTCCTGCGTCGTCAGGCCAATCGCATCCTCGAGCTCGATGGCCTCGGCGGGGCGGCCCTCTACGAAGGCAACTACGACACCTACCTGCGCGAGCGCGTCGCCCGACGCGAGGAGCTGCTCGCCCGCAAGGTGAACCAGGACCGGCAGATCGCCCAGATGGAGCGCTTCGTCGAACGCTTTCGCGCCCAGGCGACCAAGGCCCGTCAGGCCCAGAGCCGCCAGAAGGCCCTCGATCGGATCGAGCGGATCGAGATCGAGCCCGATCGCCGCAAGGCCATGCGCCTGCGCCTGCCCGAGCCGCCCCGCTCCGGTGAGCGCGTCCTCTCGCTCACGGGCATCCACAAGCGCTACGCCGAGACGCCCCTGTATGCGGGTGTCGATCTCGAGCTGCTGCGGGGCGAGCGCGTCGCGCTCGTCGGACCGAACGGCGCGGGCAAATCGACGCTGCTCCGCATCGCAGCCGGCGTACTCCCCTTCGAAGCCGGAACGCGCGCGCTCGGCCACAACGTCTCGCTCGCCTACTACGCACAGCATCAGCTCGAGGCGCTCGACGTGCAGGCGACGATTCTCGAGGAAGCCTCGCGCAGCGCCCGCTTCGAGGACGTCCCGAGGCTGCGCGGACTGCTCGGCGCCCTGCTCTTCAGCGGCGACGACGTCGAAAAGCCGATCGGCGTACTCTCCGGCGGCGAGAAGGCGCGGGTCGCACTCGCGAAGCTGCTGCTGCGCCCCGCGAATCTGCTCGTTCTCGACGAGCCGACGAATCATCTCGACATCGAGGCCTGCGAGGTCCTCGAAGACGCCTTCCAGGAATTCGGGGGCACCCTCCTCTTCGTCTCCCACGACCGCTCCTTCATCAACGCCCTCGCGACCCGCGTCGTCGATGTCTCGAAGGGCCGACTCGAGAGCCACCACGGCAACTACGACGCTTATCTCGAGCGGCTCGAGCGGGTGGAGACGCGCGGATCCGGCTCCACCGCCGGATCCGGCGCGGCGGACGATCGGCGCGGGGCGGCCGCGGCCGATGCACCGGCTCGAGCGGAGACGAGCCCCGACAAGCTGGATCGGCAGAAGGAGCGCGAGCGTCGCAAGGCGCGCGACCGCGACCTCC
>CAUJGH010000480.1 GCA_963169575.1 Myxococcota bacterium
GAGTTCTCGACGTCCGGGTCATCCGCCGGCAGATAGAGGCCGCTCGCCATCTCGAGACTCTCGGCGAAGCCCTGATCGTGGGGCGCCATGCCGTTCGTTCCGCCGAGATGCCATTTCCCGATGTGGACCGTGTGGTAGTCCTGCGCGGCGAGCAGCTCGGCCAGCGTGATCTCCGAGGCGGGCATGCCCATGTCGGCAAAGGCGATCCCCTCCGCAGCGGGCTCGATCACCGGCGCCCGGAGCACACCGGGCGTCGCGCCATGGACGAGCGGCAACATCCGCATCATGCCCGAGGGCGTCGGCGTGAATTCGAAGCCGAAACGCGTCGCGTAGCGACCCGACATCAACGCGGCGCGCGACGGCGCGCAGGTCGCGTTCGCGGCATATCCATTCCCGAATGCGGCCCCGTCGGCGGCGATCGAATCGATGTTCGGCGTCGGCACACTGCCGCTGGCGACGCCCCCGCCGCCGAAGGTCAGATCGTTCCAGCCGAGATCGTCGGCCAGGATGAGCACGACGTTCGGCGGCCGCTCCTCCGCCGCCCGGCCGCGCGGATCCGGCCCGCTCGACCAGACGACCTCGCGCGCCGGCCCGACCCGCGTCCGCAGATCCGTCGCGAGCGAGACCGCCTTCAGCACGAGCTCGGCGCGATAGGCGTAGCCGAGAGCGCCGAAGACCAGGAGAACACCGAACGCGACACCGACGCGGGCCCTGAAACTCATGAACGTTCACCCCCGAATCGGGTCGATGAAATCCCGGCAGACGGCGCTCGCCGTCATGCTTTCCCGAACACCCCCGTCGCGAGCTGGAGCAGCGCCGCGATCAAGGCCAGCAAGAGCCCCATCCAGATCCGCGGCCCGGCCAGGAGCGAGACCATCGGCTGGGCGGGGAAGGAAAACGTCGTCGGCATCGCCGCGCGCTTGAAGGCGTGTGCGTCGGCGAAGCCGGGCGTCAGGATCAGCTCCATCAGGTCGCGGCGACTGCGATAGCGCATGAGGCCCAGAAAGCTCCAGCCCGGATCGGGCTCGACGTTCCAGCTGTCGACATAGCCGCCGATCTTGCGGGCCTGCAGCAGCGGATGGCCCGCCCGCCGCGCGAGCCGGGGAAGGAACGTCGCGAGGTAGCCGCGCAGCAGCCTGCCCGCCGGCGTCGACTCGCCGGTTCGGGGATGGGGCAGCGGATCGGGGCTCAGCCGGACGAGGTTCAGCATCACGAAGGCGCGGCCATCGTCCTCCGCCATGAAGCGGCGCAGGCTCTCGCGGTCCTGCGCATCGCCCAGCCCGATCGCCTCGAGCTTCCGAGCGTAGTCGGCGATCTCCTCCGGACGCAGCGGCCCCCGCCAGCTCTCGTACCAGCCGAGGAAGACGCCATAGAGGATCACCGCGGCGAGCCAGATCCAGATTCCGTCCATCGGGGCCTCGCGCATGCCGGCCGGCGGGCGACGCCGCTCCGCTTGCCTCGATCGCATGATGACATAGTTTATGCCGAAACCCGCCCTCCGAATCGACGCCCGGTCGCCAGGAGATCCCGTGCCCCAGCCCGACGGACTCGACTTCCTCGTGAACAAGGCCGACTGGAAGCAGCACCGCTTCGACGCGGCGCCCGCTCCCGCCATCGGGGACGGACAGGTCCTCTTCCGCGTCGATCGCTTCGCGTTCACCGCGAACAACATCTCCTACGCCGTCGCCGGCGACCTGCTCGGCTACTGGCGCTTCTTTCCCGCGCCGGACGGCTGGGGGCGCATCCCCGTCATGGGCTTCGCGGACGTCGTCGACTCGAAGCATCCGGGCGTCGCGGTCGGGACCCGCTGCTTCGGCTTCCATCCGATGTCGCGCTACCTCGTGATCGAGCCGAGCGCCGTCGGCGCGGGCGGCATCGTCGACGGTGCGCCCCATCGCAAGGGGATCGCGCCCGTCTACAACACCTACAGCCCGGCCGCCGGCGACGCGCTCTACCGCCCCGAGCACGAAGACGCGCTGATGCTGATGCGCGGCCTCTTCCTGACCTCGTTCCTCGCCGACGATTTCCTCGCGGATCGCGGCTTCGGCGAACAGGCGGTCGTGATCTCGAGCGCCTCGAGCAAGACCGCGATCGCGCTCGGATTCCTCGTGTCCAAAACCGGCCGCGCGCGGGCGATCGGCTTGACCTCGCCTCGCCATCTCGAATTCGTCCGCGGGCTCGGCTGCTACGACGAGGTCGTGCCCTACGACGCGATTCCCTCGCTCGATGCCGCGCGCCCCGCGGTCTACGTCGACATGGCGGGCAGCAACGCGATCCGGCATTCGGTCCACGCGCATTTCGGCAGCCAGCTCCGCCATTCCTGCACGATCGGCGCGACCCATTGGGAAGAGCGGAGCGGCGGCGACGAGGGCCTGCCCGGCCCGAAGCCCGAGTTCTTCTTCGCGCCGGGACAGATCCAGAAGCGCTCGGCCGAATGGGGACCGCACGAGCTGCAGCAGCGGCTCGCTTCGTCCTGGAGCGATTTCCGCGCCTTCAGCGAGGGCTGGCTGAAGGTGAAGCGCTCGAGCGGTCGCGACGCGGTCGAACGCGTCTACGAAGACACGCTCGAGGGCCGGACCGATCCGCAGGAGGGCCAGGTGCTCTCGCTCTGGGACGAAGCATGAAGCGAGGACGCGCCGCGCCGCGCCCGGCCGACGGCCGAACGCTGCGCTCGGAGCGAAGCCGGCAGCGCATCGCCGATGCGCTCTACGAGCTCATCGGCGAAGGCGATCTCCAGCCCTCGGCCCAGAAGGTCGCCGACCGCGCGGACGTCGGCATCCGGACGGTCTTCCGACTCTTCGCGGACATGGACGCGCTTTTCGCGACGATCGACGAGCGCCTCGTCGCCGAGGTCGGGCCCGCGGTGGCGAGCCCGCCGCCGGAAGACGCCGCGCTACGCGAGCGGATCGAACGCCTCGTCGCCGAGCGCGCCGCGCTCTACGAGCGGGTCGGCGCCTATCTGCGCGCCACGCTCCGCCATCGAGACCGTTCGGATTTCTTGTCGGCGAAGTACAAGCGCCTCATCCGCCGCCTGCGCGCCCAGCAAGGACGCTGGCTCCCCGAGCTGCGCCTTGCGCCCCCGGATCTCGTCGAGGCCCTCGACCAGGCGATCTCCTTCGAAGCCTGGGCCCGGCTCCGCAGTGATCAGCGACTCGCCCGCCCGCGTGCGCAAGCGGCCATGCAGCGCGCCGCCCGGGCCCTCGTCGAGACATTGGAGGACGGAACATGAAAGTGCTGCGAACGCCGGACGAGCGATTCGAGAACATCGAGGGCTACGCCTTCGCGCCTCATTACACCGAAGTCGAAGACGAGGACGGCACGCGCCTGCGCATCCACCACGTCGACGAAGGTCCGCGCGGCGCCGCGCCCATCCTGCTGATGCACGGCAATCCGACCTGGGCCTATCTCTACCGCAAGATGATCCCGAAGCTGGCCGATGCGGGACACCGCGTCGTCGCCGTCGATCTCGTCGGCTGCGGCCGCTCCGACAAGCCGGCCGACCGCGCCGACTACACGCAGGCCCGTCACATCGACTGGCTCTCGAAATGGCTGCGCGCCGTCGATCTCTCGGGCATCACCCTCTTCTGTCAGGACTGGGGCGGAACCCTGGGCCTTCATCTCGTCGCCGACCATCCCGAGCGCTTCGCCCGCGTCGTCGTCGCGAATAGCGGGCTTCCCCTCGGCGAGGGCGAGAGCGGCTTCATGAAGACGTGGATCGAGATGATGCGCGATGCGAAATCCTTCCCCTTTCAGCCGATGCTGCCCGGCGGCATGACGCACGCGCTCAGCCCCGGCGAGCTCGCCGCCTATCTCGCGCCCTTCCCGGACCCCGCCTACGAGTCCGCGCTCTGCATCTTCCCCTCGCTGATCGCCGTCCAGCCGGACAACCCCGGCGTCGCTGCGAATCGCGCGGCGTGGGAGCGGCTCGGCCGCTTCGACAAGCCCTTCC
>CAUJGH010000481.1 GCA_963169575.1 Myxococcota bacterium
TATGGCGCGGATCTCGCGCGTCATCGCGCGGCCTATCGCTTCGCGGCGGCCATTCGGCCGGCACCGGGCGCCCCGCTCGCGACGGGCGCGGCCTCCGGAGCGGCGCCGCGCGTGCTCGATCTCGGATGCGGGACGGGCTACGGGACGGCGGAGCTCGGCGCGGCGGGCCAGTCCGTCGTCGGATTCGATCGCGTCCGCCCCGCGCAGCGGGCTCGCGCGGGCAGCGCCCTCTACGTTCGCGGCGATCTCCAGCGGCTGCCGTTCGCGGCGGCCGTCTTCGATCGGGTCGTGAGCTTCCAGGTCATCGAGCATCTCGCAGATCCGGGATCCTATCTGGACGAGATGGCCCGCGTGCTCCGTCCCGGCGGCGTCGCGCTCGTCACGACGCCGAATCGCCTCGAGTCCGACGGCGAGAATCCCTACCACCTGCACGAGTACACGGCCGAGGAGCTGGCGGAGGCCCTCGCGCGCCACTTCGAACGGGTCGAGATCCGAGGCATCCACGCCCGCGGCGCCGCCGCGCGCTACCACGCCGAGCGGCTTCGGCGGATCCGATGGATCACGCGCCTCGATCCCCTGGGCCTTCGCCGTCGGCTGCCGCGGGGGATCGTCGATCCCGTCTTCGCGTGGCTGTCGATCCTGGTCCGGCTGGGCGTTCGGCGCAGCGGGGCGCTCGATTCCGTCGAGGGCGACGATTACCGCATCGAGCCGGTCGACCCCGGCTGCCTCGACCTGCTGGCCGTCTGCTCCGGACCGCGCATCGCATCGAATCGCGGCTAGTATCCGCGCCTTTCGTGGTCGATGAGCCCCGGATTCGTCCGATTTCGGGACGGATGCGGCAAGCGAGGCGGGTGATGAATCGGATCCGTTCGATCGCGTGGATCGCGCTCGGGACGCTTGCGGTGTCGTTCGCCTGCTCGCGACCGATCGTCGTCGATCCCGAGGCCGAGCCGAATCCGCGCATCGTGCGGATCGACGCGCTGACGGCGCTCTGGGGCTACTACGAATTCCACTACATCGAGAACGGGCGGGTCGTCAGCCTCGACGAGGATCGGATCACGACCTCGGAGGGGCAGAGCTACGCGATGCTGCGCGCGGTCTGGGGCGACGATCGCGAGACCTTCGATGCCGTCTGGCGCTGGACGACCGAGCATCTGCGCGGGCGAGGCGACGCGCTCTTCAGCTGGAAATGGAAGGGCAGGGTCCTCGATCGAAACGCCGCCACCGACGCCGATACCGACATCGCCCTCGCGCTGCTGATCGCTGCCCGCCGCTTCGATGAGCCGCGCCATGCCGAGGAGGCGCTCGCGATCCTGGACGACGTCTGGGAGCAGGAGATACTCGTCGTCGGCGACGCCTGCTATGTCACGGCCGGCGACTGGTCGAAGCGCGAGCGCGTCCCCGTCCTCCATCTCGGCTATCTCGCGCCCTACGCCTATCGCTTCTTCGCGAAGGTCGATCGCCGGCACGACTGGTCCTGCGTCGCCGACACGGTCTACGACGTCCTGCGCTTCGTCTTCGTCGAAAAAGGGCTCGCGCTTCCGCCCGAGCGAATCTACTTCGATCGCAAGAACGAGATCCTGCGTCTCGAGCATCCGCGAACCGGTGCGATCGGCGATTTCGGCTACGACGTCTTTCCGATCTACTGGCGCATCGCGGCGGACTGGCGCTGGCATTGGCGGCTCGAGCCGGAGATCCGCGAGAAGATGCTGGCGCCGCTGCGCACGGCCTATCGCCGGGACGGCCGCCTCTACGACCGCTATCGCCCGGACGGGACGGCCCTCTCGAAGCTGGAGGCGTTGCCGCTCTACGCGACGCTGCATTCCCTGGCGGACGTCGTCGATCCGGACTTCGCCGAGGATCTGCGGAGGGAGAAGCTCGACGGGCTCTGGGAGAAGGCGCTCGTCGGGCGAGACACGCCCTACTACCTGCACAACTGGCTGGCCTTCGACGAGACCCTCTCGCTCGGTCTCGCGCGGACCTGGGACGAGTGGCTCGGCTTCCTGCTGCCCTTCGACGGTCGCGCGTTCGAGGCGAGCTTTCCGAAATGGCCCTTCGCCCTCTGCGTCGTGCTGTTTCCGATCGTCCTGCTCGCGCGCGGGACGCGCCTCGAGCCGCCGCTGCGGATCGCCTTTCTCGCAGCCGCCTTCGCCGTCTGCGGTCTCTATCTCGCCTGGCGTGGCCGCGAGACGCTCAACTTCATCGAGCCGGCGGGCCCGTTCATCTCGTACTCGCTCTGGCTCGCCGAGCTCTACTGCTTCGTCTCCGTCGTGCTGCTCGTCGTCCAGACCGGCTTCGGGGGCGCTAAGCGGCGCGAGCGGCCCGAGGCGCAGGGCTTCGCGCCGACCGTCGACGTCATGATCCCCATCTACAAGGAGCCCCTCGAGATCCTCGAGCGGACGCTCGTCGCCGCGCGCGCGCTTCGCTACCCGAACCTGCGCCTGCACGTCTGCGACGACGGTCATCGCGGCGAGGTCGCCGATCTGGCTGCGCGCTTCGGGGCGAGCTACTGGCGCGGCCCGCAATCCCACGCGAAGGCCGGCAACCTCAACAACGCGCTCCAGCGGACCGACGGCGAGCTCGTCGTCATCTTCGATACGGACCACGTCCCGACGACCGATTTTCTCGCCGAGACCGTCCCGTATTTCGTCGATCCGCAGATGGGCTTCGTTCAGACGCCCCACCATTTCCGGAACCCCGACGTCTTCCAGCACGCATTCCGCTCCGCCGGCCGCATCCCGAACGAGCAGGACATGTTCAACCACGGCATCCAGTCCGAGCGCGATCGCTGGGGCGGCGCCTTCTTCGTCGGGAGCGGCGCCGTCTTCCGCCGCAAGGCGCTCGAATCGGTCGGCGGCTTCAAGCTCCTCTCGATCACCGAAGACATCCACACGAGCCAGTACGTCCACGCAGCCGGCTGGAAATCCGCCTTCGTCGATCGCGACGTCGCCGTCGGGCTCTCGGCGGAGAACCTCGCTTCGTACATCGTGCAGCGCCGGCGCTGGATGCTCGGCTGTCTCCAGATCTTCTTCCGCGACAATCCGCTCTTCTGCCGCGGCCTCTCGCTGCGCCAGCGCTTCGGCTACTTCGCGTCGCTCTACCATTTCTTCTATCCGATTCCCCGCGTGATCTTCTGGATCACCCCCCTCTACTATCTGCTCTTCCACCTCCATCCGATCCTCTCCGACGTCTCCGTGCTGACGGCGCTCCTGATCCCCTATCTCGTCGTCCTGCCGATGATCTCGGCCGTCCTGATCCCGGGCTGGTCGCGTCCGCTCTGGGGCTCGTTCTACGAGAGCGCCGTCAGCGCACCGCTCGCCCGTTCGATGTTCGATCTGCTCCTGCCGAAGTCGCTCGGCTTCCAGGTCACGCCGAAGGGGATCACGAGCCAGGCGCACCGCTTCGACTGGGGCTCCGCGCGCTGGACCCTCGTGCTCGCCGGGATCACCGCGTTCGCGATGGCCAAAGGCGTCTTCGAGCTCGCCGAGTTCGGTGTCGAGCAGGATGCCTACGTCTTCAACCTCGTCTGGTCGGGGCTCAACCTGCTCTTCCTGCTCGGGGGCCTGATGATCGCCTGGGAGCGGCCCCAGCGGCGTGAAGAGGAGCGGGTGTCGCGCGCGTTCGCGGTGCGACTGCACGTCGACGGGCCGGGCCGGCGCCCGGTCGAGGCGTGGACGGTGGACGTCGGCATCGGCGGGTGTGCCGTCCTGCTCGACGAGGCGATCGAATTGCCGCCGACGTTCGACTTCGATCTCGGCCTCGAGAAGCCGATCCGCCTGCGCGCGCGCGTCGCCTATCAGGAGCGCATCGCGGGGCGGACGCGGTTGGGGCTCGCATTCGTCGACCGCAGCGCGCCCGACGAGCACGCGATCCTGATCGGGGTCTTCGCGGACCCGAAGACCTGGGCGGATGCGCACCGGCGACAGGCGCGGCGCTATCCGACGGCGGTGGCCTCCTTCGCGCTCGCGCTGGCGGGCTATCTCCGTCCCTCGCGCCGGATGCGCCGAAGGCATCCACGGCGCCGGACCTTCGCCGCGGCCCGCTGGCGGGGGGCGGGCAGCGAGCGCGGTGCCTGGCTGCGCGACCGCTCGCCCTACGGACTCGGCATCGTCGTGGGCGGCGATCCGCCGAAGCCGGACGGGCTCTGGCGCGTCGTCGGGGCGGACGGGACCGCGAGGATCGGGCGGACGGTCCATGTCCGGCGCTCTGCAATTTCCTTCTGGCGCGTGGGGATCGCCCTCGACGCGGCGCCGGAAGATTCGGAAAGGGTGGTGGACGAGCTTGCGATCTCTTGATGGGCGATCGATCGGGTGCTGGGTGGTCCTGATCCTGCTGCTGGCGGGGCCGGCCGCTGCGGCGGAAGAGCCGGCTTCGGGGACGGAGTGGTGGTACGTGCTGCGCGCGCGGGCCAACATGAAGATCGGCAACTACCGCGCGGCGATCGAATCCTACGAGAAGGCGGCGGAGCTGAACCCGGACAATCGCGAAGCGCTGAAGCAGCTCGGCGTCGCGAACGAGAAGCAGGGACTGACGACGAAGGCGATCGAGGCCTACGACCGTTATCTCGCGCGCTTCGACGACGATCCGGACGTCGCGTTCAAGCAGGCCGATTTCCTGGGTTGGGAGCGCTACGCCTATCGTCGCACCGATGCCATCCGCTACTACCGCATGGGCCTCGCCCAGCGCGAGGATCTGCCCCGGCGCCACAAGCTCGCCCGGCTGCTCGCCCAGGATCGCGGCCAGCTGCAGGACGCGCTCGCCGAGTACCGGAAGCTGCTCGCTGCGAAGCCCGGCGAGACGACCTGGCGTGCCGAGTATCGCGAGCTGCTGGTCTGGGACCCCCGAAATCTCGACGAGGCGATCCGCGAGTACCGGAGCCTCGAGAAGGAGCGTCCCGGCGACTTCGAGGTCCAGAGAAAGCTCGCCGAGATGATCGCGCGCCGCGATCCCCGTAGCGAAGAAGCAGCCCAGCGCCATGCGGCGCTCGTCGCGCGTCGGCCTGAAGACGCCGCGCTGCGCCTGAAATACGCAGAGGTCCTCGGCGCCGATCCGCGCAAGCGGGAGAGGGCGATCGACGCCTATCGCGAGGCGGTCGCCCGCCGGCCCGACCCCGCCGTCCGGGAGACGTTCGCCGACCTGCTCTCGTCGTCGGACGCGCATCGCTCCGAGGCGGTCATGCAGTATCGCGTGCTGCTGCGCGAACGCCCCGACGACCTCGAGGTCCGCCTCAAGCTCGCGCGGCTGATCGGCGCGAAGAGGGCGGATGCGCGGGCGGCGATCGCGGAGTACGACGCCGTGCTCGCACGCGATCCCGAGAATGCCGAGGCCCATCGCGGCCTCTCGCAGGCCTACGCCTGGATCGGCGATCGCGACGCGGCGCTGCACCATTCGAACCTGGCGGTCCGATACGGCGCGCGGGAGCGGGAGACGGCGGCGCTGCGCGGCGATCTGATGCGCGGCCGGGAGTGGCGGGCCGGGCCGCTCGCGCGGGGCTTCTTCCAGGAGGGCGGCTCGAAGACCGAGCTGCGCGGGGTGCTGCTGGCGGCGAAGGGCCGAGGGGACGTGACGCCCTTCCTGACGCTCGAGCTCGAGGCGGGCTTCGAAGACTATTTCCGCTCGGCCGACATCGACGAGGCGGGGGTCTCGGGGCAGAACCAGGCGGCGGGCTACTTCGAGCTCGATGCAGAGTACCGCCTGGATCCCGAGCATCGGGTCGAGATCGGTCTCGGTTATCACGGGCTGACGCAGAGCGCTCGAGACGTCGTCGGCCGGGCGGCTTATGCGAGCGAGGGCGGGCGCTTCGACTGGCGCGTCGGCTACGAGCGCAAGCTCCGCTTCGATTCGTTCACCGCCCTCGTCGGCGAAGAGGTCGCGTTCGACGACGGCGTCGACGTCGTCCGCCGGGAGATCGGAGCCGCCCGGGAGAACCGCTTCGCCGGCCGCTTCGCGAGGCCCGATCGCGAGGGACAGCGGTTGTCGGCTTTCGTCGAGCCCTACGTCGGCTGGGTCGACGCGTACGAGATCGATGCGAATCCCTTCGTCGGAATCCAGGGCGAGGTCGCAGCGAAGGTCGCCGACTTCGGCGTCGCGTCGTTCTCGCCCTTCTATCGCGCGAACGTCTACCACTATCGCGACGACGCGTTCGGCCTGAATCCGACCGCCGAGGATCCGCAGGCCGGCGCCTACTTCAGCCCGCAGCTCTTCGTCGAGCAGGTCCCGGGCCTGCGGATCGAAGGCGGGTGGGCCGGGCGTCACGAGCTCGTCGTCGAAGGCGGACCGGCCGCGCAATTCGTGCAGGAAGGCGGGCAGGGCGTTCGCTTCGAGCTCGGCGGCCATGCCCGGCTCGCCTACGTGCTGCGTGTGCGGGAGTCGCTCTTCTGGTCTTTCGACACGCGCTTCACCCGGATCGGGAGCGCCTACACCCGCGGCGAAGCCACGACGAACCTGACCTTCACGTTCTGATCGGTCCGGGGCTCATCCGGCGTCGGCCTTCGTGAACCGCAGCAGCACGCCTTCGCCGCCCTCGGTCTTCTCGAAGACCGGAACGAGCCGCATGCCGATCTCGATCGCCTCCTCCTCGATGCCGACGAGGGTCGAGGGAATGCGCACGCCCTCGTCGAGCTCCACCAGGGCGAGCTTCTGCGGAAGCTCGTCCGCGAAGAACGGCGCGGTCGGAACGCGTGCGAGGGTGAAGGCATGCAGGCGGCCCGTGCCGGCGACGGTCTGCCAGGCGAGCTTCGGCGAAAGACAAGCGGGGCAATTCGTGCGCGGATAGAAGACCCAGGCGCTGCAGGCCTCGCAGCGCTGCAGCCGGACTTCGCCCTGCCTCAGGCCTTCCCAGAAAGGGCGCGACGTCGGCGTCGCGAGCGGAAGCGGCTTCGGCGGCATCGTCGGCCTCGACATCGTCTCGTTCTCCGATCACTCGCCGCGCAGGACGAGGGCCGATTGTTCGCTCATGACGCCGCCGGTCCCCGAGACGAAGGCGACATCGCAGCGGTCGAGCTGGCGGGCGCCGGCCGCATGGCGGATCTGCCGGACGGCCTCGCCGACCTGCGACATCCCGCCGGCGCCCCCCGCCTGGCCGTAGGAGAGCTGGCCGCCGTGGGTGTTGAGCGGGAAGTCCCCGCGGTAGGTCAGGTCGTGATCGCGGACGAAGTCGAGGCCCTGGCCCTTCTTGCAGAAGCCGGCGTCTTCGAGCGTCAAGAGGACCGTGATCGTGTAGCAATCGTAGAGGCAGGCGAGATCGATCTCGTCGCGGCGGACGTTCGCCATCCGGAAGGCCGACTCGCTCGCGGGGCCGACGGGCGTCGCGAGCAGGTCGCGTGCGTTGGCGGGCGATTTGATCGCGAGATGCTCGCCACAGCCACGGACGAAGACCGGGCGATGGCGCGTCCGGCGCGCGCGCTCGCGGCCGGCGACGACGACGGCATGGCCGCCGTGGACGGGCATCACGATCTCGAGCAGGCGGAGCGGATCCGCGACGAGCTTGCTCGCGAGCACGTCGTCGATCGAGAGCGGCTGGCCGAAGAAGATCGCATCGGGATTCGCGCAGGCGTTCGTGCGCTGGTCGACCGCGATCTTCGCCATCGCGCGAGCGTCGTAGCCATGCACCGCGGCATAACGCTGTGCGATCAGCGCATAGCCGGCGTTCTGGGCGAGATGGCCGTAGGGGATCTCGAACTCGGCCTGCGGCGATCCGTACTCCGGCGACGAGGCGCCGAAGAACCAGCGCGGATCCGGCTCGCGGCTCGCGCCGGGGCGCTGCGGGGTCGGGCGCGCGGGAATCGCGCAGACGACGACGTTCGCGAGGCCGAGCTCGATCGCCGCGGCCGCCCGCCAGACCATGCCGACGGCGTTCGCACCGCCGAGGTCGACCAGCTCCGCGAAGTTGACCGCGAAGCCGCAGTACTCGGCGACGGTCGCCGGCATGAAATTCGACGACTCGCCGATCCGCGCGGTCACGAGCCCGTCGACCTCGCCCGCCTCGATGCCCGCGTCCTCGAGCGCGAGGCGCGCGAGCTCGGCGTATTGCTCGATCGTGAAGCGGGGCTCGCCGGCGTATTTCCGCTCGGGCTTCCAATCCGCGATGCCGACGATCGCGGCCTGTCCGGCCAATCCCATGCCGGCCTCCTCGGTTTGCGGGCCGCCGCATCCGCTGCGTCCGTCTTCGCGCGCGTCCGCTCGTTCGATCGCCCGCGCGTTCTCACGATACGCGATGCGCCGCTGGGTCGTGGCGCCCACCGGTGCATCGGATCGGTGCAGCCGGAGCGTGCATTTCTGTCGCGCTTCCCATCGTCTCCTGGACCCGGCCTCCGCCCGGTTGCCGGCGTTCGCGCTAGGCGTTCGGATCGACCAGGATCTTGACGTCGTTGGCGCTTCCGGCGCCGAGGGCGGTCATGGCCTCGGCGAGCCGGGACAACCCGACCGTGCGCGAATGCAGCGCATCCGCGCGGACCCGCCCGTCGGCGATCATGTCGACGACCGGGCCGAAATCGCGCTGTTCGTAGGCGATCGAGCAGCGGACCGTGACCTCCTTCATCAACCAGATGCCAGGGCGGATCGTCGCGTCCCGATCCGAGAGGCCGATCAGGGTCACCGTCCCGCCGCGCCGGACGAGGTCGACCGCCGCTTGGATCGTCTCGGGCCGCCCCGCGCATTCGACGACCGCATCGGCGCCGAGCCCGCCCGTCCCGTCGGCGACGATCTCGGCGATCTCGGAGGGCAGGCAGGTCGTCGTCGCCCCGAGCTCCCGCGCGAGGCGCGCCCGCGAAGGCGACGGCTCGACGACGACGACCTCCCGGGCGCCGGCAAGGCGGACCCATTGCAGCGCGAAGAGCCCGATCGGGCCGGCGCCCTGGACGACGGCGAAATCGCCGACGCGCAGGCGGCCGAGGCGCACCCCGTGATAGGCGACGGTCGCCGGCTCGATCATCGCGGCGGCAGCGTCCGAGATCGCGTCGGGAATCCGGACGAGGCGCGACGCGCTCGCGGCGATCCGGGGTGCGAAGGCGCCATGGGCCGAGCCGCGCGGGTCGCCGCCGCCGAGCGAGTACAGGGCGAGCTGACACCAGGCTCCGAGTCCCGCGCGGCAGGAGACGCATCCTCCACAGGGGGGCAGGATGCCGACGCTGACGCGATCGCCGGGCGCGAGGTTCTCCACGTCGTCGGCCGCTTCGCGGATGCGGCCCGTCCATTCATGGCCGCAGAGGCCCGGCGGATAGGGATCGCCCGAGTAGAACGCGTGGACGTCGGTGCCGCAGATTCCGCAGAACGTCAGGTCGACGATCGCGCCGCCGGCGCGGAGCTCGGGCTCGGGGTAGTCGCGGGCTTCGATCTGCTTGCGGCCGGAGATGATCGCTGCCTGCATGGGGTCCTCTCGCAGAAGGGGCGAGCCGAGGCCCGACTATGCTAGCGACTGAGCGCGCCGCGCACGCGGCGGCGGAGGATCCGAGCCTGAATCCGAAGGCCGCCCGAGTTTCGATCGATCGCCCGGCGCGGCCGGGCCACGTCCTCTTCCTGATGGCGTGCGTGACGGCGCTCAACGTCATGGATCGCCAGCTCCTCTCGGTCCTGATCGATCCGATCAAGCACGAGTTCGGCGTCTCCGACGCGGCGATGGGCCTGCTGACCGGGACCGCCTTCGCGCTCCTGCACGGGACGGCGGGCATCCCGATCGCGATCGCCGCCGATCGCGGCGTGCGGCGTTCGATCATCGCGTTCGGCCTCGCGCTCTGGAGCGCGCTCACCTTCCTGACCGGCTTCGCGCGGACCTGGGCCGAGATCTTCGCGATCCGGGTCGGCGTCGGCATCGGCGAAGCGGCCGGCGGCCCTCCCGCGCAGTCACTGCTCTCCGACACCTTTCCGCCCGAGCGCCGCGCGACCGCGCTGGCGATCCTGGCGATCGGCGGCCCGATCGGCTCGATCCTCGTATTCGCCCTCGGCGGCTGGCTGGCGGACGTCTACGGCTGGCGGGTCGCGTTCATGGTCTTCGGAGCCCCGGGTCTCGTGCTCGCCGCGCTGATCCGCTGGACGGTGCCCGAGCCGGAACGCGGCGCGTTCGATTCCGCGCGCCGGCGGGGCGGGGCGGACGCGGAGGCCGCCGGCGCAATTCCCTTCGCGCGGGCGATGCGCCTGCTCTTTGCGATTCCTTCGGTTCGCTCGGTGTTTCTCGCGTCGGGCTTCCATTCGGTCGGGATGTACGCCGTGCTCGGCTGGAGCGTTCCCTACCTGACGCGCGTCCACGGCGTATCGACGAGCGAGGCCGGCGCGCGACTCGCGTTCGCGTCGGGGCTCCTGACCGCGCTCGGGACGCTCGCCGGCGGAGCGCTCGCGGATCGGCTCGCGCTGCGCGACCGGCGCTGGCTGCTCTGGCAGCCGGCGCTCGCGCTCGTCGCCGCGTTCCCGTTCGCCGTCGGGTTCGTCCGCGCGGGCTCGGCCGAGGCGGCGATGTGGATGCTCGCGCCGGTCTCGGTCCTGACGGGCAGCTGCTTCGGGCCTTTCTACAGCGTGGTGCAGACCGTCGTCGGCCCGCACGTGCGCGCGCTCGCCGCGGCGCTCGTCGTCAGCTTCAACACGCTGCTCGGGCTCGGCCTCGCGCCGCCGATCGTCGGTTGGCTCAACGAGGTCGGCGCGGCGCGCTTCGGCGTCGAGTCGATCCGTCAGTCGCTGCTCGTCGCGCTGTCGGCCCATCTCGTCGCGGCGTTCTTTCTCTGGCTCGCGAGCCGGAGCGTCCTGCGCGACCTCGAGGCCGGCCGGGCCTAGCAGCCCGTTGAAGAACTCCCGCTGTCGCCCGTCACGCGTCTTTTCCGCCCGCTCTTCGTTGCGAAAGCTTGCTGGGCTCCAGCCCAGCGGCGCTTCCGCGCCTCGATCGGACGAAAAATCCACGCGTCGGATCTCCGCGGGAGTTCTTCAACGGGC
>CAUJGH010000482.1 GCA_963169575.1 Myxococcota bacterium
CCGTTCGGATCGGCGGGGATCGGCGAGCTCGCGGCCCAGGAATCGCCGCAGATGCGTGAGCTCCTCTTCACCGCGCATGAGGCGCTCGTACGAAAGCAGGATCGCCGGTCCCTCCGCTTCCTCGATCGCGGCGAGGAGGCGCTCGTTGTGTTCACACCATCGCCGCAGCGCCAGCCATTCGACGCGCAGCCGCCAGAAGGGGCCCTTGCGATGGAGACGGGCGGCGTGTCGCCGGAAATGGCGGACCACGGCGCCGGGCTCGCGGTAGACGCCGATGATCCGCGGCGCCGACAGGACACGCTGCCAGAGGGGCCAGACCAGGCACGCGCGGGGATCCTTGAAGCCCCATTCGCCCGCGGCCAGCGCGGGCGTGGCGTGCTGGGCGTCGAGCTCCGCGACGAGCCGCCGCGCGCGGCCGAGCAGGGCTTCGCCCAGCAGGGACGTCGCATCGGGAGGCGCGAGCGAGAGGCTGTCGACGTCGTGGGCGGCGAGGACGTCCTTGTCGAATGCGAGGGTGCTCGCCCGCTCCCATTTGTTGCCGGCTTCGTAGTCGGCACCGCTCTCCGTCTCGACCATCGGGATCCCCGAGCGATGGAGGATCTCGGCGACGAGCGTCGTCCCCGATTTGTGCATGCCGAGCACGACGTGGGTCATCGCTGCCGAGTCTGACCGCGATCGGCGGGGCGCGTCAAGCGCGCGGGAGCAGCAGGTCGAGATAGGCGCGTGCGACCCGCTCCGCCGAGAAATCCGCGGCGCGCGCCCGCAGACGCTCGGGCGCGGCGGGTTTCGCAAGTGTTTGCTCGATCGCGGCGGCGAGGGCCTTCGGATCACCGACGGGCACGAGCTCGCCATGGCGGCCGTCTTCGAGGATCTCGCGCGGGCCGCTCGGGCAGTCGGTGCTCACGACGGGGCAGCCGCAAGCCATCGCCTGGATCAAGGTTCCGGGCAGACCCTCGAAACGCGACGAGAGCGCGAAGACCCGAGCCCGGGCCATGAAGGCGAAGGGATTGAGGACGAAGCCCGGCAGCTCGAAATCCGCCGCGAGGCCGAGCGCCTGCGCGCTGCGCAGGAGCGCCGCTCGCCCGGGCCCTTCGCCCAGGATCACGAGCCGCGCGCTTCGCCGTTCGCGCACGATCGCGAAGGCGCGGAGCAGGCTCTCGAAATCCTTCTGCGGCCGCAGGCGTCCGGCCGCGAGCACGACAGGGGGCTCGCCCGGGCGGAACCAGGGATGCTCGAGCGGCTCGCGGGACCGTTCGATCAGGCGGTCGGTCACGACGGGGTTGTAGACCGGGACGAGCCGCTCGCGCGGCAAGCCCGTCGTCGCGGCGAGATCGTCGGCGACGCCGCTCGAGACCGTCGTGATCGCGTCGGCGAAGGGATAGGTCCGGGCGATCAGGGCGGGCAGATGGCGGGTCCGCCAACGCCATTCGCGCTGCATCGTCGCGCTCCCGGACTGGGAGAGCGTGTTGCGCTCGCTGACGACCACGCGCGTCGGGACACCGGCGAGGCGTCGCGCCCAGAGCGCCACGAGGTTGCCGTAGCTGAGGACCGAGAGCAGCGCGTCGGGCCGCTCGCGGCGCAGGTAGTCGGTGAGGCCGGGCAGGTCGGCGACCGTCTTCGACGTCTTCAGCGGGAACAGGACGGGACGCGCCAGCTGCGCGAACCCGCCGCGATCCGCCTGATAGGCCAGCCAGCGCGCGGGCCCCCGCCGCGAGCCGACCTCCCGGACCTCCACGCCTTCGGGCACGTCGTCCGCATGCGCTCCCGTCCGCGTTCCGACGACGACTTCGGCGCGATGTCCGGCCCGGCGAAAGAGATCCGCCAGATCGAGCACGACGCGCTCGGCGCCGCCGCCGTGCAGACCGTGCACGTAGAGCGCGATGCGGGCCGAGCCCGTCTCGTTCACCGCGATCCGCCCGGCAGACCCGATGCCGGGAACAACATCCGCGCCGGGAGCGTGTAGAGGCTGATCAGACGCTGCTGGCGAGCGCTCAATTCGGTCTTCCAGCGCTCGTCGAGGCGGATCGAATCGTCGCCCGAATGCCGCATGCGATTGCCGGCGAGCTGATGATGGATGGCGCTTCGAAAACGCAGCTGCTCGGGTTCGAAGTCGAGGCCGAGCCAGGCCATCGTGTCTCGGAGCGTCTGCTCGGGCCGCGTCGCGAGGGCCTCGTAGCGGATCCGCACGTGATCGCGGCCTGCGAGCAGGCGTCTGGTGCGGATCGCGTGACGCGAATACGACCAGCACGGCGCCCGCCAGTCGCGCCCCTTGCGCAGATGGGAGGCGACGACGCCGTGGGGCTCGCGCAGGAGGTGGATCGGGCGAACGTCGAAGCCCGCCTCGACGAGCCGTTCGAAGCGGGAGGTCCGCTTCGAAGACTCGACGATGTACGGACTTCCCGAGGCCTCGGCGATCGCTTCGTAGATCGCGTGATTCACCTTCCGGAATTCGCCCGGATCGGCGGACTCGACCTCGATCGTCTGCAACGAGGTCGAGCACGTCTGCTGCAATCGGCGGTCGACTTCGCTCCAGATCGGACACTCGATCTTCGTCGGCGCGCCGCAGTCGCAGGGCCGCGCGAGGACCCGCTGCTGGCGCATCTTCCGGCCCGTCGTGGACAGGGCGACGAGCTCGCCGACGCTGAAGGCCTTCGAATGGGAGCCGAGCAGCAGGTCGAGCAGGGTCGATCCGCTGTGGCCCACCCCGACGATGTAGATGATCACGGGCATCGGCGCGCGAAACTAGCCGCGAACCCGACTCCGCGCGAGCCGATCGCGCCATGTCAGTCCGGCCAGGGCTGCGATCACGATCAGGTTCGGTCCCCATCCGCCGAGCCAGGGCCAGACGACGCCGCCGCGGCCGAACGACGCGAACGCGCCGGCCAGCAACGTGTACGCGACGGCGACCACGCCGGCGCAGATCAGCGTCATTGCGGAGCCGGGGAAGGGCGGGCCGCTCGAGGCGATCAACAGGACGAGGGCGGGCAGGAGGAAGCAAGCGACGGGGGTGGCGAGCTTGACGTGCAGGTCGACCACGAGATCGGTCGTGGGCTCGTCGTCCGCGGCGACGTCGCGGATCAGCGTCCGAAGCTCGGCGACCGAGAGGTGCATCAGGTCGAGCTCGGCCGCGGACGAGTCGCCGAAATCGGCGTAGGCGGGCGGCTCGATCCGGGCGAGGCGATCCGGATCCTCGAAGGTGACGGCGGTGGCGTCCTGCAGCTGCCAGTGGCCGCCGCCGACGTGGTGCGCGGCGCGCGCGTCGATGCGGCGGGTCGGCAGGCCTTTCCGGGACCGCTCGTAGAGGATGACGTCCCGCCCCAGGCCGTGTCCCGCGTCGAGGTGTTCGACCTGATGGAGCAGCTTGCCGTGCGAGCCCCAGACCGCCGTACGATCCGATCGCTCTTCTGATCCCCGTCTGATCTCGTTCTGCTTGATTCTGTCGGCGAGCTCGTTCGTGCGGGGCACGATCTGGTCGTTCAGCAGGAACGAGATCGGAATCGCGAGCAGGCAGAGGCCGAGGGCGGGGCGCAGGGCGCGGCCTGCCGAGATGCCGAGCGTGCGCATGCCGAGCAGCTCGCCGGTCGACGTCAGGAGACTCACCGTGAGGGCCATGGCGACGACGAGTCCCATGGGCGTCACGCGCGAGACGAGCAGCGGAATCCGCGCGGAGTAGAAATGCACGATCTCTTCGAAGCGGGCCGCATGGCGCGCGAACCATTCGAGCCGCTCGAGCACGTCGACGAGCAGATAGGCGACCACGAGCGCCGCCAGCGAGGCGATCGCGAGCTGTGCGAAGCAGACGGCCACATAACGCGAGAGCGCCCGCCGCCGGACCCGCATGCCGCGGCTGCCCCGTCGGCGCGCGTCCGATCCGCTCTCGCGGGTCTTCGCCGCGCCCGGACGCCGGCCGGCGGAAAAGGCGACACGCCTGCGCCGCTCGGGGGACAGCCGGAGGAAGAGAAGTCCGGTGACCGCCAGCAGGACCGCGTTCGGCAGCCAGACCGAGAGGACGGCCAGAGACGGGCTTTTCTGGGCGATGCCCTCCGCGACCTGGACGAGCCCGTAGTAGGCGATGGTGATC
This sequence comes from Myxococcota bacterium, assembly GCA_963169575.1. Classification (GTDB taxonomy): domain Bacteria; phylum Myxococcota_A; class UBA9160; order UBA9160; family UBA4427; genus UBA4427. The sequence continues at coordinate 4,082 of CAUJGH010000482.1, forward strand.
GCCACTCCGAGGACGGCGCCGCTCGAGCGGGATACGCCCCGCCGTCCGAGCGCCAGCGGCAGCGCGAGCACCGCGAGCAGCCCCGTCGCCACCGGGTATGCGATGCGGCGCTGGAGCTCCGACGCCGCCTGTCGGCGTCGCCGCTCGGCGTCGGCGGGATCAAGGACGGGATCGCGGACGGTGCTCGCCAGACTCGCGTCGTCCGGGGGGCCGAAGCGCACGAGCTCCGACAGCTCGGACAGGGAGACGCTCTTCAATCGGTCTTCGAAGGGCAGGGCTGCCGTCTGCGTCGTCTCGGGGATGGCCGTGCGCAGCCGTTCGAAGCGGACCGCGCGCGGCTTCTCGCGCGTGTTCGTCAGCAGGAGGCCGTCCTGGAGCTCGAGCTCGAGACCGCCTGCCTCACCGATCGCGAGCTCGGCGCGGTTCGCGAAGATCGTCTCCCCGACCGAGGGCATCCAGAGCAGCACCCGCCCCAGGGCCTGACCGTGGCGCGAGACCTCGCGTGCCTCGAGCTTCCATTCCCCGAAGCGATGGACGGCGTCGGGAACGATCGCCGTGAACGGATTCCGATCCGCCAGGGCCCGGACGGCCCGGTTCATCTCGCGTTGGGCCATCGGAGAGGCGACCAGGCTCAGCGCGAGCCCCAGACCGGCCATGCCCCCGCCGAAGAGCGCGACGGGACCGAGCAATCCGCGCGGCGCGAACCCGAGCGCAGAGAGGATCAGGATCTCGCGATCCGCGACGAGCCGGCCGAGGCCGACGAGTCCCCCGACCAGAACGGCGAAGGGCAGCGTCTGCGATCCGAGCGCGATCGCCTGACAGGCGAGGATCCAGGTCACCTGTGCGGCCCCGGCGCCCCGGTTGATGACCAGCTCGGTATGCGCCGGGAGATCGCGGGTCAGGACGACGGCGGTGAAGATCGCGAGCGCAAGCGCGGTCGGCCGGGCGAGCTCCCGGGCCACGTATCCGTAGAGGATCGCCCGGGGCGCGAGGGGGCCGCGTTTCGCCGGATCTCCGCAATCGAGTGTTTCCAGGGGCTCGCCTCGTTTCGAATCGGGACCGATCGACCTGGGCATCGTCCGGTCCCGCCGGATGGCTCCGCCATCGGAGTGCGCCGGCCCCGAACCATCGGCCGTTCCGATCCGGGATCGCTCGCCTCGGGCTGCGTCGACGACCGTTTCGCCGGGGCACCGTACCCCGGTCGCGCTCGAAATGAGTCGAGCATGAAATTTTGCTGAATGTTGGGGCGATCCGAACCGATTTGGAATGGAAGCTTCACAAACGCATCGAGTTTGCCAATATCCCCGGAACTTCTGGGGGGAGATCGTATCTGCACGCCATCATCTTGAGCGCGGGTCAGGGGCGGCGACTGATGCCGCATACTCGATGCCTCCCCAAATGTCTGCTTCCCGTCCAGGGTGACCGACCCGTCCTCGAGGTCCAGCTGCGCGCTTTGCGCGACGCCGGAATTCGAAACGCGCGCGTCATGGTCGGGTTCGAGGCAGAGAAGGTCGATGCGTTCCTGGCGACGCAGCCGGTCCCGGGAATCGAGGTCGAGACCCATTTCAATCCCTTCTTCGACTCCACGGACAATCTCGTGACCGCGTGGCTGGCGCGCTCGGAGATGCGGGGCGAATTCCTCCTGATGAACGGGGACACGCTCTTCGAGCCCGACGTGCTTCGTGGGCTGCTGGCAGGGCCGGCGGCGCCGATCACGCTCGTCGTGAACGGCAAGCCGAGCTACGACGCCGACGACATGAAGGTCTCGATCGGCAGCGACGGCCGGATCCGGGCCATCTCGAAGACGATCGCCGAGAACCGGGTCGACGGGGAATCGATCGGATTGATGCGCTTTGCCGGGGAGGGCATCGAGGCGTTCCGATCCGGCCTCGATCGCGCCGTGCGGACGCAGCGCGGGATGAGCGCCTATTACCTCGCGGTCATCGACGAGCTCTCGGCGACGGTCGCCGTCGAGACGTTCAAGATGACGGGGCTCTGGTGGAGCGAGCTCGATTCGCCGGAGGATCTCGTGAGGCTCCGGGCCGAGCTGGACGCGCGCACCGCGGCGAGCGAGCTGGAGGCCGAGGCGTCGATCCCGCAGATCCCCCTGGCGCCCCGGGTACGGAGCGGTTCCGAGCGCAAGCGGTCGGGGTCCAGATCCGTTCCCGCCGTGATGGCACGCGGCTCGGGCGGCTAGCGCGGTTCCCGCTCAGGCGGGCGAGCTGCCCTTCACGACGTTGAAGAACTGGACCGTTCGCACGACGTGGTAGACGAGGCAGAGGGCCTGCCAGGCGACCATCGCCAGGAACACCGCCGTCGCGATCGGCCAGCCCGGGCCCGGCCAGAGCGCATCGAGGGCGACGGCTGCGGTGAAGAAGGGCAGGTTGACGTTCCGCCGCGAGATGAACGTCCGGATCTTCTCGTCGATCGGGAGATAGCCGTGGATCGAGCGCCCCGTCCTCGCTCGGAAGACCGGGGCGCAGAGGCGGTCGGCGACGTAGAGCCAGAACATCCAGACCGCCGCCTCCTGGACGATGGATGCCGAACCCCCGCTCGAAAGGCCGGCGGCCCAGCCGAGATACCAGAAGGGGGGATGGACGATGTCGAGGCCGTGGTCGAGCACGTCGCCGAGCTTCGAATAGCTGAAGGTTAGCCGCGCGAGCTTTCCGTCGACCGAGTCGAGCAGGCTCATCAGGTAGGCGAGGAAGAATCCCGTCGCCCACCATCCCGCCATCCAGAGCGGGATCGCGGCGACGGTCGCGACGATGCTGACCCCCGTCACCCAGTTCGGATGTACGCGCCAACGCGCGAGCGGCCGCACGAGCAGCCAGACGAGCGGCGGCCAGACGTACTTCGTCATGAAATCCGTCGAGCCCTTGTAGTTCGACCAGAAGAGGAAGCGCTCGACCCGTTGCCGCGCGGCGTCGCTCCGCACCGCGAAGACGTACGGCTCGAGCTCGCGGCGAAGGTTCACGATGTAGCCGTCGAACTCTTCGCGCCGCATCGGTCGTGCCTGGCCGGCGGCCGCGAGCGCTTCGGCCAGGGCCGACACGTCGGCTGCTGCGCAGACGTCGGCCGTCGATGGGGAAGCGGGCCGCTCGGCGCGCGCGTTCGGGCCGGACCCCGCCGCAAGGCGCAGGATCGTGCTGCGCTCCTCGCCCTCGCCCCCGGTGAAGAAGACGTTGCCGCCGAGGGCGGCGAGCTGCGGGAGCAGGCGCGCGTCGACGATCGTCTCCCCGGCGAGCACGAGCCAATCCGCTTCGGGCGTCGCCGTTCTCGCCGCCCCGATCAAAGCGTCGAGCGGCGCGTTCGACGCGACCCAGGTCGACGGCAGGTCGGCGAGCGCGCGACCCTTCAGCGACCGCCGCACCGGATGGTCCGGCGGAACGTCCGACCCGGCCTGCACCCCTGTCCCGGCGACCCCCTCGGCCACAGCGATCCGGACCTCGTCGAGCCGGAGCGGGCTACGCCGCAAGGCGTGGAGCAGGCGCTCGACGAGACCCATCCCGAAGGGTCGCAGCGCGGGATCGA
>CAUJGH010000483.1 GCA_963169575.1 Myxococcota bacterium
CGGCGAGGCGCTGCTGGGCGAGCTCGTCGATCGCTATCTCGCAGGTCGGGACGGCCGCTTCGCGCGCTGGCTGCTCGCGCGCAGCGAAGGCGAGATGGCGATCCGCATCGTCCCGGCCCGGACGTCGACCTGGGATTATACGAGGCGCATGCATTGATCCTCCTGACCGGCGCGACCGGCTACGTCGGCGGCCGCTTGATGCGGCGCTTCGAGGCCCAGGGGCGCCCGCTGCGCTGCCTCGTCCGGCGCCCCGCCGCCCTCGAAGGCCGGATCGCGCAGACGACGCAGATCGCGATCGGCGACGCGACGGACCGGGAGGCGGTCGCGCAGGCACTGGTCGGCGTCGAGGTGGCCTACTACCTCGTGCATTCGATGGGGGCGCCCGAGGATTTCGAGGTCCGGGACCGGCTTGCGGCCTCGATCTTCGCCGAAGAGGCCGCGCGCGCGGGCGTCGGCCGGATCGTCTACCTGGGCGGCCTCGGCGATGCCTCGGCGGAGCTCTCCGCCCATCTTCGCAGTCGCCACGAGGTCGGCCGGATCCTCGCATCCTCCGGCGCCACCACGATCGAGCTGCGCGCCTCGATCGTGATCGGCTCCGGCAGCCTCTCCTTCGAATTGATCCGCTCCCTCGTCGAGCGGCTCCCGGCCATGATCACGCCGCGCTGGGTCGGCGTCCTCGCCCAGCCGATCGCGATCGAAGACATCCTCGACTATCTCGTCGCCGCCGGCGACGCTGCGCTGCCCACGAGCCGCGTCTACGAGGTCGGCGGCCCCGACCGCGTCTCCTACGGCGACCTCATGCGCGAATACGCCCGGCAGCGGGGATTGCGCCGCTTCATGCTTTCGGTCCCCGTCCTGACGCCGCGCCTCTCGAGCCTCTGGCTGCGACTCGTGACGCCGCTCTACGCCGAGGTGGGCCGCAAGCTGATCGACAGCATCTGCCATCCGACCTGCGTCGAAGACGATTCGGCCCTGCGCGACTTCGCGATCCGCCCGCTCGGCGTCTCCGCCGCCATCGCCCGCGCCCTCGAGAACGAGGACCGCGATTTCGCCGAGACCCGCTGGTCGGATGCCCTGTCTTCCGCGGCCCCCGCCCCGGGCTTCGGCGGTCGGCGTCTGGGCAATCGCCTGGTCGATTCGCGCGTGATCGACGTCGAGGCGACGCCCGCTCGCGCCTTCGCACCGATCCGCCGCATCGGCGGCGCCGCAGGCTGGTATGCCTTCGACGGACTCTGGCGGCTCCGCGGCCTGCTCGACCTGTTGATCGGCGGCGTCGGACTGCGGCGCGGACGGCGCGATCCCGAGGCGCTTCGCGTCGGCGATACCCTCGACTGGTGGCGTGTCGAGGCCTACGAACCGGATCGCCGGCTGCGGCTCGCTGCCGAGATGAGGCTCCCGGGCCGGGCCTGGCTCGAGTTCGAGGTCGAGCCCGCTGAGCGCGCGGACCCGCAGTGCTCGGTCGTTCGCATCCGGCAGACGGCGACCTTCCATCCCGCCGGCCTCGCGGGACTCGCCTACTGGTATGCGATCTACCCGCTCCATGCGCTCGTGTTCCGCGGCATGATCCGGGCGATCGCGGCGCGGGCCTCCCGGGGCGAAACCGTCGAAGCGCGTGCGGATCGCCGCCCTGAGGAGAGCGGCGTCGTCCGCTGAAGGATCGCCGCGGCGCTCGCGGATCGTCGATCCTCCCCTCGTGGAAGAGTACGAAGAAGGCGATGAGGGCGACCGCGAGGTTCGTCGCCGTCCCACTGACGTGCGGCCAGGCGACTGCCCAGAAGAGCGCGTTCACGAACTGGAGAAGCGCAGTCGCGATGACGAGTATCTGCATGCCCTGCGACACGCGGGTCGGCGGGAAACCGAGCCTTCGCGCCTGCCGATCATGCCCGACCGCGGGCGACTCGGCTCGCCATGACTGAGCACCGACGCGACGCCATTGAAGCCGGCGATTGCAACGCCGAGTTGGGCCATCGTCAAAAGGATGTCCTCAGGCGGCTCAGCGCCCTCCACCTTCCGACGGGAATCGATCGCTTCGAACGAGGCACGCGCCGCTCGGCGGAAGAGCGACCTCGCCCGCTCTGCTCATCTCTCCGCCCGCTCGAAGACCGATCGCGCGATCCGCATCCCGTCGATCGCCCGCGGAAATCCGCCGTAGACCACGAGCGTGAGCAGCATCTCCTCGATCTCGCTGCGCGTCAGCCCGTGATTCAGCGCCCCCTGGAGATGGATCTCCAGCTCATGGACCATGTTGAGGGCCGCGAGCACGGAGATCACGACCAGGCTCCGATCCCGGCGCGAGAGCGCCGGCCGGGTCCAGACGTCGCCGAAGGCGTAGTCGATCACGAGCTCGCCCATCGCGCCCTGGGATTCGAGGATCTGCCGCTCGGTCGCCGCGAGGTCGAGATTCGGCTGGGCGAGCAGCGTCTTCAGCAACGCGAGACCGTCCGCGCGCCGACGGGCCGGATCCTTCGCCTCGAGCGGGGCCGGGGGCGTCTTTCTCCGCGTCCCGCCCTCGTGCTGCGCGATGACCTGGTTCGCGATTCCCGCGCCCGCGAGCGCGAAGGGCAGCCCAGCGTAGGCGGCGATCTGGACGAAGATCTCGTCGATCTCCTCCTCGTTCAGGCCGTGGTTGAGGCCCCCGCCGACATGGGCGCGCAGCTCCGTCTCGCGGCCGAGCGCGGTGAGGAAGGAGATCACCACGAGGCTGCGATCGCGGCGAGAGAGACCCGGCCGCGCCCAGACCTCGCCCGCCCCGACGCGCAGGGCGATCTGCCCGACGGCGCCGAGGCCTTCGAAGAAGCCGGCCATGCCTGCGGCGGCCTCGTCCGAACCGCCGAGCGTGCGCAGTACGTCCCGGCCCCGTTCGCTGCGCGTCTTCACGTCTTCGCTCATGTCCATCGCCCTCTTCGGTTTCGCACCCACCCGATCGCCGAGCCCGGCGACGTCCGCTTCACGCCGCGGCACGCACCGGGAGCCGATGGATCGCCGAGACGTGCAGGTTCGGGACCCGCTCCGCGTTCCCTGCGAGCTCCATCTTCGGCAGCACGGGGATCAGCGCACGCAGCGCAGCGCGCAGCTCCCAGCGAGCGAGATTCGCGCCGAGACAGAAATGGGCCCCGTAGCCGCCGAACGCGAGATGGCGATTCGGATCGCGCGTGATGTCGAAGACGTAGGGATCGTCGAATACGGCCTCGTCGCGATTCGCCGACGGATACCACATGCCGACGTCCTCGCCGGCGGCGATCTTCACGCCGGCGAGCTCGAAATCGCGCACGGCCGTGCGGGCGAATTGCAGGACCGGCGACGTCCAGCGCAGGATCTCCTCCGCCGCCGAGACGACCAGCTCCGGATGCCGACAGAGCAGATCGCGCTGCGCCGGATTCTGGAGCAGCGCGTGGACCCCGCCCGAGATCGCGTTCTGCGTCGTCTCGTTGCCCGCCGCGAGGACGACGAACAGAAAGCCCTGGAGCTGCTGCTCGGTGAGCCGTTCGCCATGGAGCTTCGCATGGATCAGCTGGGTCGAGAGATCGTCGCCCTGCGGCCCGCGTGCTTCGCGGTCCTGGATCAGGCGGACCATGTACTCCGTCATCTCCTCGACGGCCCGGGCGACGCCGGCGTTGCGATCCTCGCCGGGCAAGAAGAAGCTCGGCTCGGGCGCGCCGATCATGACGTTGGTCAGCTGCTTCAGGCGGCGCCAATCACCCGGCGGCAGGCCCATCATCTCGCCGATCGCCGCGAGCGGCAGCTTCTCGGCGAAGCCCTTCACGAAATCGCAGACCTCGCCGCGCCCCGCGGCGGCCGCGAGCTCGCGATCGAGCTCGCTGGCGAACTGCCGCGAAAGCTCCGCGAAATGACGCTCGAGCGAACGCAGGGCCGCGGGCGTGAAGCGCTTCGCGATCAGGAGCCGGAAGTCGCGGTGGCGCGGATCGTCCATCAGGATGAAGTCCGAGGGCTCGCTCGGATCCCAGCCACGGGCGGCGATCCGCGCCTCGATCGATCGCCGTTGGCGCTCGTCGTCGACGCGATCCTGCAGCCGCAGCCGGCGGCTGTTGACGAAGACGTCGCTGTGCTTCGAGACCGTGAGGATGTCTGCGTGACGCGTCACGGCGTGGAAGGGATCGATGCCCTCCCGCTCGTACCAGAAGACCGGCGCCTCGCGCCGCAACAGATCCCACTCGGCGAAGGGATAGCCGCGGCTCACGTAGAGATCGGTGCTGTGGATGTCGATCGTGTCGAGACTGAGCGTCGCCATCTTCTGCCCCTCTTGGAGCCTTCGGTGCGCCCCGATCGTGCGATCCACCGTTCTCGTGCTAGGCCTGATTGAATCCCGGCATGAAGCATCCGGCCGCTGCGCCGCCGTCGACGGGCAGATCGATGCCGGTGACGTTCTCGCTCGCATCGGAGAGCAGATAGGCGCAGGCCTTCGCGATCGAGGCGAAGGGCGTATCTCCGGGAATGCCGCGGTTGGTGAGATAGCCCTCGACGTCCTGGCCCATGCCGGTGAGCAGCCCCGCCCAGGGCGCGAACATCTCGCCGCTTCCGCCGGCCGGGCAGACGGTATTGACCCGGATGCCGGCGCGGCCGAGCTCCATCGCGTTGGACTTCGCGAGCCCCCGGAGCCCCCATTTCGAGGCGGCGTAGGCGCAGATCCCGTTCATGCCGATCAAGCCGTCGATCGAGCCGATGTGGACGATCGAGCCCCGGCCCTGGCGCTTCATGATCGGAACGACCGCCCGCGTCCCGAGAAAGGGACCGATCAGGTTGACGTCCTGGATGCGCCGGAAGACTTCGGGCGGCGTATTCTCGAGGGTGCCGACGTGAAGCGCGGCGGCGTTGTTCACGAGCCCGTCGATCCTGCCCTCGCTCGATTCGATGCCGGCGACGACCCGCGCCCAGTCCTCTTCGCGCGCCACGTCGAGGCGCTCGAATCGTGCCGCCGACCCGATCGCCTTGGCCACCGCCTCGCCCGCTTCGCAGAGCACGTCGCCGATCACGATCCGGGCGCCCGCTGCCGCGAGCCCCTCCGCGATCGCCTGGCCCACGCCGCGCGCGCCCCCGGTCACGACGATCACCCGGTCTCGTAGTTCGATCAATGAAGCACCCTCCCCTGAACGGCGACTCGACCTGCGCGTTCCGGACGCTAGCAAGCGGCCACGCGCCCGAAAGACGCTCCCTCGGTTCTCGATTCGGTTACTCTCGCGAGCGACCCGGGTCGTTCGGCCCGGACTCGCCGAGGTCGTCGATGGGCCGCTTTCCGTTCGGCATTGCCCGGGGCTGGTACCTGCTCGCCTACGGCGAGGAGCTCGCGCGCGAGAGCGCCCTCCCGCTGGAGCGACTCGGGCGTTCCCTGGTCCTCTTTCGCGGCGCCTCCGGCGAAGCGCACCTGCTCGATGCCCATTGTCCCCATCTCGGCGCCCATCTCGGGATCGGGGGTCGCGTCGCTGGCAACACGATCCAGTGTCCTTTTCACGGCTGGCGATTCGGCGGCGACGGCGACTGCAAGGCGATCCCCTATGCGAAGCGGATTCCGAGCGGCGCGCGAATCCGTTCGTATCCCGTCGCCGAGCGCAATGGAATGATCTTCGCCTGGTACGATGCCGCGGGCGCCGCACCGGATTTCGAGATTCCCCTCGTCGCCGAATGGGACGACCCGGAATGGCTCGGGGAATGGCTCTCCTGCGAGTGGACGGTGCGGACGCATCCGCAGGAGATGGGCGAGAACGGCATCGACTGGCCGCATTTCGAGACGATCCACCGCATTCCCGCTCCGGCGGATCGGCGCTGGGAATTCCGGGACCACGCCTACTGCTGGCAGGTCGGCGGAACGAAGCCCGCCGCCTCGCTCGAGAGCGGGCAGGACGAGATCCTGATGTACGGCGAGAACTGGGGCCTCGGGTACAGCTGGCTCCGGCAACGAGGGCATTACGAAACCCTCGTCGCGACGGGCATGACGCCGATCGACGAGGAGACCACCCACGTCCGCATGGGCGTCCTCGGTCGGATCGGTCGCTCGCCCTCTCCCGCGGCCCGAGCGGCTTTCGAGGCCTACGTGCGGGAGCATGCGCTCTTCGCCGAGGCCGACTTCCCGATCTGGGAGAACAAGCGCTCTCGGGAGCGGCCGCTGCTCTGCGACGGCGACGGCCCGATCGCCGAATACCGCCGCTGGGCGGCTCGATTCCATCCGTCTCCGAACCCGGGAGCCCCGACCGAAGCATGACCTCCGCCGACGAAGCCCTCGCCCATGCCCACATCCAATCCCTGCTTTCCCTCTATTACCAGGCGCTCGACACCGGCGATCTCGATCGCCTCGAGCGCGAGGTCATGGCGGAGGACGCGACCTGGACCGTCGTCCAGGTCGCCTCGATCGGGCGGGTCGAAGATTCGGCCTCGGGCCGCGATGCCGTCATCGCCTGGTTCCGCAAGATGCTCTCGGGCGGGGTCAGCATGAGCGAGGGCAACGTGCTCCACTATCTCAGCACGCACGTCATCCGTGTCGACGGCGACCGCGCGACCTCGACCAGCCATCTGCAGGCCGTGGCGACCGATTCGCGCCAGATCCTGGCGACCGGCATCGCCGAGGCCGAACACGTTCAAACGCCCCGAGGCTGGCGCATCCGGCGCTATGCCGTGACCGAACGCATCACCGACGACGACATGCGCGCGCTCGAGCAGACGCTCGGCCTCGTCGTCCAGGCCCGTTAGTCCCTTTCGAAAGGAGTTCTCCATGTCGACCTGGCGACCGCGACGATCCTCGGGCAGCCGCTTCTCCCGCGAAGAGATCGAAGAGCATTGGGCGCACTACCAGAAGGTCGCGCGGCGCTGCGGCCCGGCCGGCGACTGGACCGAGCTCTGCGATCTCTATACCGAAGACGCGACGATGGTCGTCTCCGGGGGCGTCAAGGTCGGCGGACGCGAGGCGATGAAACGCTGGTACCGCGAGGCGCTCGGCGAGGAGCCGATGCGATCGCTCCATTACTATCCCGTCGAGTGGTACATGATCGACGAGCATCGCGGCTGGCTCTCTTGCCAGTTCTGGAATCGCATGGCGGATCCCGGGGACGGGTCCGTCCACGAATTCTCCTGCTTCAGCCTGCTGAAGTACGCCGGCGACGGGCTCTGGTCCTTCGAGGAGGACAAATTCGATCCCGCCGAGATGCAGGTCTGCCTGCAGGGCTGGCTCGACGCGAAGAAGCGCTGCGGAGAGGGTCGCTGAAGCGCCGCCGACTCGCTTAAGCTCCGCGACATGAAGACGCCCCGACCCGAATCGCATCGAAGAAGTGCCCGCGCGTCCCTTCTGCTCGCCGGGCTTTCCGGGGTCGGCGCGCTCGCCGCCGCGAGCCTGCCCGGGGTCGGCTCGGCCGAGACCGCCCCTCCGCCGAGCGGCCCGGCGCCGGGCTTCGAGCGAACGGAGGAACGCGCCGCCAGCGCGGACCACGATCCGCTCCGCCGGCCGCTGTACGGCGATCTCCACGTCCATACGAGCTACTCGTTCGATTCCTACATCTCGAGCCAGCGAGGCGATCCCGCCAGCGCCTACCGCTATGCGCGCGGCGAATCCATCGTCTTGCCCGATGCCTTCGGCGAGCAGACGGTCGAGGCGCGGATCCAGCGCCCGCTCGATTTCGCCGCCGTGACCGATCATTCGGAGTTCCTCGGCCAGATCAACGTCTGCACGATGGATCCCGCGCGCCTCGGCTATTGGTGGCCCCACTGCCTGATGACTCGGGCCAGCCACTACTGGACCCAGCTGCTGGCGGCGAGCTGGTGGACGAGCCTCGGCGGGATGGCGGCCGACGAGCCGGAGCGTTCCTTCGCCTGCACGCTGTCCGATTGCGACGAAGCGGGGAGCGAGACGTGGCAGTCGATCCAGCGGGCCGCCGAGAGCGCCTACGACCGCTCGGCCGCCTGCCGCTTCACGACTTTCGTCGGCTACGAGTACACCGAGTCGCCCGAGACCTACAACCTCCATCGCAACGTGATCTTCCGCAATGCGAACGTCCCTGCGATGCCGATCTCGACCTACGACACCGGGGCCGATTCCTTCCCCGGCCTTTGGAAGCGGCTGCGCGCGCTATGTCTCGAATCCGGGACCGGCTGCGACGTCCTCGCGATCCCGCACAACTCGAATCTCGCGGGCGGACTGATGTTCCGCGATCCGAGCTCGAAGGACGAAGCCGCCGAACGCGCATACTTCGAGCCCCTCGTCGAGCTGGTCCAGCACAAGGGCGCCTCGGAATGCCGATACGACCGCCTCGCCGGCCGTGGCGTCGGCACGTCCGACGAGCTCTGCACCTTCGAGCAGATCGCCGGCGACAACCTGCAGATGCTCGGTTCGGTGAACGGCGAGGTGCTCGCCGAGAAGGCCGCCTATGTCCCGGTCGATCGCTTCGCCGAGCGCGACATGGTGCGCAATGCGCTGAAGGCGGGGCTGGCGCTCGAGAAGCAGCTCGGGGTGGACCCGTTCCGAATGGGCTTCATCGGGAGCACGGACACGCATAGCGCGACGCCCGGCGCCGCCGAAGAAGACAATTACACGGGCCATCTCGGCCGCCGCGACGCCGGTCATCGCAACGTACAGGACCATTTCTTCTCGAATCCCGGCGGCCACGCCGTCGTCTGGGCCGAGGAGAACTCGCGCGATGCGATCTTCGCCGGCCTCCGGCGGCGAGAGACCTATGCGACGAGCGGCACGCGCCCGACCGTCCGCTTCTTCGCGGGCCATGGCCTCGATGCCGATCTCTGCGCCGCGCCCGACCGGGTCGCGCGCGCCTACGCCGGCGGCGTTCCGATGGGGGGCGAGCTCGCGACGCGTGTCGATGCGGCGCCCCGATTCCTCGTGGATGCGCAGAAGGACCCGGGTATCCGCGGGCATCCCGGCACGGATCTGCAGCGCGTCCAGATCATCAAGGGCTGGATCGACGCCGAGGGGGCGACCCACGAGCGGGTCTTCGACGTCGCGGGCAACGCCCAGGGCGGCGCCTCGGTCGATCCCGAGACCTGCGCGCCGACGGGGACCGGCGCAGCGAGCCTCTGCTCGGTCTGGGAGGATCCGGCCTTCGACGCGGCCCAGTCCTCCTTCTATTACGTCCGGGTGCTCGAGAATCCGAGCTGCCGCTGGAGCACGCGCCAATGCCAGGCGGCCGGCGTGAACCCCTTCGCCGCCGATTGCGCAGCGCAGGCCGAGCAGGCGACCGCCCGCGCCGTGGCGAGCGGTGCGACGGGCGACGTCTATGGGAAGTGCTGCCTGCAGGCCGCAGACGACCCGTTCTACTCGCCCGTGATCCAGGAGCGCGCCTGGACCTCGCCGATCTGGGTCGGACCGCCCGCCGAATCCGATTGATTCGCGACCGCGCGGGCTCGCCGTTCGGGTTCGGCCACCGGCAATCCGCGCGCAATTTCGGCGCCCGAACCGGATCGGCGCGGAATCGCCTCGAGTTGCCGACCATTTCGGCCTCGCCGCAGCCACCGATGGAGCGACGGCCGATCTCGCTCTCGAGCGCGGCCGAATCGGGGGCCTCGCATGTCCGTCCGCATCCAGTCGCTGCTCGTCTCCTGTCTCGCCGCCGCCAGCACGACCCTGATCGCGAGTGCTGCATCCGCCACGCGCATCGAGGCGACCGCCGCGACCTTCATCGGTGCGCCCCTCGAGGTCCTGCTCTCGGTCGACGACGCGATCGATCCGGGCAAGCTCGTCCTCACCCTCTCGGTCGTAGGCCCCGGCGAGCCCCTCGCCGACCTCGTCGGATTCCTGACCCATGTGAACGACGAAAGCCTGCTCCCCGGCCTCTCCGTGACCGGCCCCTTCGTCAGCGACGTCGAGCTCCTCGCGAACCAGATCGGCGGCCCGGGCGGACTCTCGCCCTGCTACTGCGATCTCGGATTCGACATCGGAACCCCCGGCATCCTGCAGGACGACCTGCGCTCGGTCACCTTCACGATCGCCCATGCGACCCAGGCGCTCGACGTCTCCTTCCTCTTCGGCCGGAGCTTCGGCGTCGACGCGACGAGCGTCGGCCCGAACCGCGATCGCGTGAGCCGACTCGTCGGAACGCTGCCCGTCCCCGAGCCCGGCGCGGCCTTGCTGATCGGCCTCGGGCTCGCGGGGCTCGCCGGAACCCGGCCTTCCCGCCGCCGCTGACGCGCGCCCCTGCGCACGAGCTCGCTCGCACGGCGGCAGCCCTCGGCCCGCGACGGCACCGATTCGCAGAGGTCGCCTCGCGCAACGGACCGCGCCCGCCGTCGGCGAGCACGAGCGATCCCGTCCCAGAGCGGGCGGCATCGCTCGCCAGGAAGACCGCGACCGGACCGACGTCCCGTTCGGCATCGCCGACGCGACCGAGCGGAATCTCCGAGAGGATCTTCGCCGCGAGCTCCGGATGCGCCGGCGACCAATCGGCCCAGGCGGGCGACGCCGTCTCGGGCGAGAGCGCGTTGGCCTGGATTCCGTCCCGCCCCCATTCGCAGGCGACCGTGCGCGTCATGCTGCGGATCGCGTTCTTCACGGCGGCATCGAGCGCGCAGCCGACAGGCGTCGGGGCCCCATCCAAAGACGTCGCGCCGGATCATGGCTGCCCCCGCGATCGATGCGAGGCGGCTGGAATGCCGATCCGATCCGTTCCGACGATCTCGCCCGCGGCGGCCTCTTCGGATCCCGCGCGGTGGCTGCGCGCAGCGAAGCGCTGATCCGAATCCGTAGGGTCTGCCGATCCGGCGTTCGCCATTCGACCGACCGCAGCGCGCGAAGCCTGATACCGTTGCCCGGTTCCAACCGGATGGGAGACACGACGATGGCGGACTGGCATGCACTCGACGCGCGAATTCGGATCATCGAGGACACCGAAGCCGTCAAGAAGCTGATGGCGCGCTACTGGCGCTGCCTCGACGACAAGCTCTGGGACGAGCTTCCGAGATGCTTCACCCCCGACGTCGTCGCCGACTACGGCCAGCCCGGTTGGCGCTGCGAGGATCGCGACGCGCTCGTCGCCTTCCTCCGCGAGAACGAAGGCGCGCCCGAGATCCGCATCAGCCATGGCGGCATGAACCCCGAAGTCGAAATCGAGAGCACGACCGCCGCTTCCGGAATCTTCAAGCTCCACGACTGGGTCGTGATCGGCAGCCAAACCCGCATGCGCGGCTTCGCGCAGTATCGCATGCGCTTCCTGAAGACGGCTGCGGGCTGGCGGATCCAGCGGCTCGACCTGCGCTACCGCTATCGAGAGGATCACGCGGTCTTCATCGACGGGATGCCGGCCTGGACGACGCCGGCGCTCGAAGGGCGCAGCTGAGCCGGACGAGCTCGGCGCGCCGTCGACGCAGAGCACGCCGGCGAGGGCTTTCGCGATCTCGAAGCCGACCGGGCAGAATGCCGCGAGTTCGTCGCCGGGTGTCCGGTATCCCGCCGTCCGGGCCGTCTATTCGAACGCGTTCGGAGGCTCCCGTGGATCGGGGGCCGGGGACGGAGCTCGTCCAGGACATGGCCGCGCAGCGACTGCATGGTCTCGGCCGCGAACGGCTTCTTCAGGAAGGCGACTGTGTCTGCGGATTTCGCCCGATGGCTCTTTTCGCTGGCGTGCGCCGACGTGATGAACGCGAAGCGGCTGTCGTCGATGACGAGAATCCACTTCCCTTCATGACGGCTCCGAACGGGCTCGCCTCGACCCGACCAAGGGATCCGATCGGACGCCCATTCCGACCTGTTCTCGCGTTTCGATCGATGGCGCTCGACTTCGACTGAATCCGGGGTTTCGGGCGGCGTCCGTCTACATCTCCCCTCGCTCGAAGACGCTCGCGACCCGCGCGTCCGCATGCCGACGTTGCATTTTGCACCATCGCGCGCGGTGCAACGTGAACGAGCGATCTTCTGCATCGTTCGAGATGAATGCGCGTTCCCTCTCCGTCGTGGCATGCCGCGCAGCCGGGGATGGCATGTCGCTTGCTTCGCGAAGCTCGCGGATTCCCGGCCCTGGCCCCGGGCAGGAGGCATGCCATGTCGGAGATCTCGAACGACGTGGATCGCCCCTTCGAGATCCTCGAGCAAGCGACCGGAATCACGGATCAGGCGATCGCGAAGCGGCGCCTCGCGACGGATGAAGCCCCTCTGCTCGCGGCGACCGCCGCGGCGTCGAGTGGCGATCTCATGGTCGAGGTCGAGGGGGCCGAAGACGGCCTGTCGCCCTCGAGCGGATCGAGTCCCTTCGCAGCCAGCCCGAATACGCCGGGGTGCGGATCATGATGGCGACGACGGAGCGCGAGGTCGGCCGGATGCAGCGCGCGATCGAAGCCGCAGCGGGGCCATGCCTCATGAAGCCCTTCGATCGGGAGGCCCTCGAGCAGAACCTCGCGCTCCTCGGGCTCGTCGTCTGATCGGGAGTCATTGGGCTCGAACGTCTCGATGCCGGACGACCGGAGCGAAGAGGGATCGATGGAAACTCAACGCATCCGCGTCCTCGTCGTCGACGGCTCGACGGTCGTGCGCCGCATCGTCGCGAAGGTGCTCGGCGACGACCCGCGCATCGAAGTCGTCGGGACGGCCGTCAACGGGAAGGTCGCGCTCGAGAAGATCGAATCGCTGTGCCCGGACGTCGTGACGCTCGATCTCGAGATGCCCGTGGCGGGCGGGCTCGAGGCGCTCGCCGAGCTGCGGCGTCGGTGGCCCGCTCTGCCGGTGATCGTGTTCAGCCCCGCCGACGAGGCGGGCGCCGTCGGCGCACTCGCGGCCCTGCAAGCCGGCGCGACCGACTACACGACCAGGCCGTCCCAGCTCGCCCGCGTCGGCAACGCCATCGAGGCGCTCCAACAGGAGCTCATCCCGAAAATCCTCGCGCTGTACGCGACGCTCCGCAGGGCGCAATCCCGTTCGTCGATCCCGCGCAACGCGCCCCGAACGCCGATCCCTTCGCCACTCCCGCCTGCGATGCACGAAGACACGCCTCGATCGAGCCCCGAGATCATCGCGATCGGGACGTCGACGGGCGGCCCGAAGGCATTGCAGTCGATCCTGCCGCAACTCTCCGAATCGTTTCCGGTTCCGATCGTGATCGTCCAGCACATGCCCGCCGCCTTCACGGCCACCCTCGCCCGGAGCCTCGATCAACGCTGCCAGATCCGGGTGCAGGAGGGCTACGAAGGCGCGGAGATCCGGGCGGGCGAGGCCTGGATCGCCCCCGGCGACTACCACATGACGGTCGAGCGGACGGCAGGCGGCGGCCGCCTCCACCTCGACCAGGGACCGAAGGAGAACTCCTGCCGACCGGCGGTCGATCCGCTCTTCCGCTCGGTCGCGAAGAGCTTCGGCGCGCGCTCGCTCGCGATCGTCCTGACGGGCATGGGTTCGGACGGCCTCGATGGCGCGCGCGCCCTCGCCCGGATCGGCGCGCGCATCGCCGTCCAGGACGAAGCCTCCTCCCTCGTCTGGGGCATGCCAGGCGCCGTGGCGAACGCCAGGCTCGCCGCCCACGTCCTCGGCGAGCAGGAGTTCGCCTCGTTCCTCGAGCGGAGCGTCGCCGTGTCGGCGCCGCGCGGCGCGGCGGTGATCCGATGACGCCCACCGATTTCGAGTCCTTCGTGAAGTTCCTGCACGAACGTTCCGGCATCCCGATCGAAGCGTCCCGGTCGTACCGGATCGATGCGCGCAGGGTCCCGATCCCAAGGAGACGAAGCTCACCGACCTCGCAGTCCTCGCGGCGGGCTTGAAGGCGGGCAAGTCTGTTCGGAGGCGTCTTCCTCAGATCATGAGCCCGACTCCCTCGCGATCCTGATCCGTGCGGATTTCCCGCGGCTCGCGAGCTGGACCGTCGGCCTCCTCGCGTCCGACCTCTCGCCCGAGAGGGTCGCGAAGACCGAGAAGGGCGATTCCAGCCAGCTCGAGGCCAACCGCGGACTGCCCGCACCCCCGATCGCGAAGCACGTCGCGAACAGAGACATCCGCTGGCCGGTCAACGACGACGTCCGGGGGCCGATCCGCTGCCGGACGCTCGACCTGCTCGAATCGCTCGCCCGCAGGCCGTCGGCCGACGTCGTCTTCATCCGCAACGCGCTGATCCACTGCGAGCCGGAGCTGAAGAAGGAAATCCTCGAAAAGATCCGCAAGCTGCTGGTTCCCGGCGGGTATCTCGTCCTGGGCGGTGCGGAGAGCCGCCGCGATCCCGACTCGCATGACGAGCGTCTCGACCGCACGCGCTCGGACGGCTTCCAGCGCGCAGGGGACTGAGACATGCACTTGCTTCGGGACGAAGTCGGGCTCTCGTCGAGCCCTTCGATCCCGGGGCAGGCGGCCTCCGCGCTTCCAGCGAGATCTCGAGCGGTCAGCAGGGGCCGGGTCGTGCTCGATTGCGCCGCCGAGAGCGCCGAAGCGATCGTCTTCGGACGGCTCGAGACGAAGCGGGGACGCCCGACCAGGAAATCCCGGCGCCCATCGCATGGGCTACGAGACCGGCGAATCGCCGGAGACCGCCAGCGCCCTCATCGTCTCCCTCGAGCGGATCGGCCTCGACGAAGCGCGCTTCGACGCGCTCTGCACCCTCGCCCGCGAGCGCGACGACGAGATCCGCAGACAATTCGATGACCTAGCGCTCGCGCCACTGCGGCGACGTACTCCGCAGCCCACACGCCGGCCGCTCGAATCCCGAACGGACGCCGTCGATCTCGACCGGGAAATGCAGTCGCCGGGCCGGCCCCCAATCCGTCGCTTCGACGCCCGGCGCGAGATCCTCCGCCGACTCCGCTGCGAGCCCCGGCGCCGGCATCGCCGGCCCCGCTTCGTCGAGCAGCACCGCCGTGCGCGCCAGCGAGAGCCGCGCGGTCGCGACGAGGCCGTGGTCCCGGCGGAGCAGCAGCCCCCGAACCGCCGCCGCCGCCATGAGATATCCCGTCGCATGATCGAGCGCCTGGACCGGCAGCGGCGTTGGACGCTCCGACCCCGCCCAGCTCTGGCCCGCGTCCGCGATGCCGCTGCTCATCTGGACGAGGCTGTCGAAGCCGCGTCGCCCGCTCCACGGGCCCGTCCAGCCGTAGGCGCAGAGCGCCACGTCGACGAAGCCCGCGTTCAGAGCGCGCAGCCCGCCGTCGTCGTAGCCGAGCCCCGCGAGTGCGCCGGGGCGATAGCCGTGGATCAGGACGTCGGCCCCGGCGAGCAGCGCCTCGAACTGCTCGCGGTCGGCGGGCGCGCGCAGATCGAGACCCGCGCAGCGCTTGCCCACCGTGACCTCGGGAACGACACCGGGCTCGTCCCAATCCGGCGGATCGATCCGCAGCACGTCGGCGCCGTAGGCGGCGAGCAGTCGCGAGGCGACCGGCCCGGCGAGCACGCGCGTCAAATCGAGCACGCGGATCCCCGCGAGCGGCCGCGCCGCAGACCGGGCGCCCGCGCTCCGCGCATCGAGCGGATCCGGCGCACGGCGTGGGCGCAGCGCGGGCGCGTCGATCGGCGCCGTCCGCCAGGCGACCAGCGGCTCCGCCGCCACCGAACGCCCCTGCGGATGGACGCTCCACGCCTCGCTCGAACGCATCCGCGCCGCACAGCCGCCTCGCGCCACGATCTCGGCCTCGAGCGCGTCGCAGCTCGCCTCGGCGACCGCCGCCGCGACGGACTCGCGGTCTTCGTTCACGCCGAGCACGGCGAGCGCCGCGCGCCGATGATCCGGCGCGTTGGTATGCAGCCGGATCCAGCCGTCGCGAGTCCGGTAGTCGCCGGCGATGGGATCCCAGGGCGAAGGCAGCGTCCAGCCCTGCGGCCGGATCGAGAAGCCGAACCACATC
>CAUJGH010000484.1 GCA_963169575.1 Myxococcota bacterium
GTGCCTCGGCGAGGCCCGTGGCGACGAGCCGCGGGATCTTCGAGCCGAGCACGCGCTCGGTGTCGCGGACCCAGAGCCGATCCTCGCCGGTCACGAAGGTGACCGCCTTGCCGCGCGTCTCGGAGCGACCGGTGCGGCCGATGCGATGGGTATAGGTATCCGGGGTCGACGGCGGATCGAAGTTGATCACGTAGTCGATGCCCGCGACGTCGAGGCCGCGGGCGGCGATGTCGGTCGCGACCAGGATGTCGTAGCTCCCCTTGCGGAAGCCCTGCATCGCGCGGTCGCGCTGCGACTGGGACATGTTCCCCTGCAGCGCCACGGCCCGCAGGCCCTTCGCCTCGAGCTGAATCGCCATGCGCTTGGCGCGGTGCTTGGTGCGCGTGAAGACGATCGCGGTCTTGCAATCCTCTTCGCCGAGCACGCGCTCGAGCAGCGAGCGCTTCTGGCCCTCGCCGATCTCGTAGAGGAAATGCTCGATCGTCTCGGCGGGCCGGGTATTGGCCAGCTCGACGACGTGCGGCTCGTGCAGGATCCGATCCGCGAGCCCGCGGATCGCCTTCGGCATGGTCGCCGAGAAGAGCAGGTTCTGGCGATCCCGCGGCAGCTTGTCGAGGATGCGCGTGACGTCGGGCAGGAAGCCCATGTCGAACATGTGATCCGCTTCGTCGAGCACGAGCGTGTCGATGTCCGCCGTCGCGAGCACGCGGCGCTGGATCAGATCGAGGATCCGTCCGGGGCAGCCGATCACGATCTCGGGTCGCCGGCGCAGGGCCTCGATCTGGCTCTGCGGCGAAACGCCGCCGAAGATCGTCACGGTCTTGATCTTCGTATCGCGGGCGAGCATGCGGAACTCGGCGTCGATCTGGACGGCGAGCTCCCGGGTCGGCGCGAGCACGAGGACCAGCGGTCCCTTGCCGGGCTCCTCGATCAGGCGCTGCAGGATCGGGAGCGCGAAGGCTGCCGTCTTGCCCGTGCCCGTCTGGGCCAGACCGAGCACGTCCCGGCCTTCGAGGCAGGCGGGAATGGTCTCCGCCTGGATCGGCCGGGGGGAATCGAAGCCTGCGTCCGCGAGGGCGCGCAGGAGGGTGGAATCGAGCTCGAACTTGGAAAAACCGCTCGCGATCGGAGCGGAGGGTTGCGCAATGGCGCTGGACAAAATGAGTTCTCCGCCGTGCCGGGCGGAATCCGCCGGAAGCACGGCCTTTGATTTCTGACCCAGACAACAAGAAGGGAAAGAAGGGATTCGGGCGGCGCAGCCTCGATCGGGGGATGAATTCCGAGGCGCTGTTGCTTGCCGCAGCTGGTCGGGACGGGTTCCGTCCGCTCAGCTCATTCGTTGTTCGCATCCACAGGACGCGAGCGGGTCGTCGACCCGACGGACGCTGTGTAGCCCGTCTCTTCGGCGAGCGCCATCGGAACTGGAGATGCTTCTCGGCTGCGGGTCGCCGTCTGGGCCAGGCCCGCATCGGTCCGCCCGGAAGCGGGCGTCCGTGGCCCCGCCGCACGCGGTCCGCGCTAGCGTGATCGCGGAGCCGATGAGCGGCCCGCCGGAGACCGTAGCCGATGACATTGCGTCCCCCGCGACTGGGCGAGCTGGAGACCCGCCTGCTCGAATGGCTCTGGGGTCGCGAATGGGTCGACGTCCGCGAAGCCCACGCCGCCCTGACCGCCGCCGGCCCCCGTTCGCCCAACACGATCCACAGCACGCTCGAGCGCCTGATCCGCAAAGGGCTCGTCGAGCGGCGGCGCGCCGGACGCGCCTTCGCCTATCGCGCGATCGTCGCGCCGCAGACCTATCTCGATCGCGCGCTCGAACGAGCGATCGAGGAGATGCCGGGCAGCGATCCGAAGCGGCTGCTCGCGGCGTTCGTCGACGTCGCGGCGCGCATCGACGAAACCGCCCTCGACGAGCTCGAGCGACTGGTGGCGGACCGCCGTCGCGCGCGCGAACGCGGGGAGGACGCCGGATGAACGCGCTGCTCGCTCCGCTCTCCGGATTCGCTCCGATCGCCGCCTTCTCGGGTCTCTGGCTGGCCGTCGCACTGCTCGTATCGGTCCTGTCGGCGGGCCTCTGGCCGACGTTCGCGCGCCGCATCCGATCCCGATCGCCGCAGACGCGCGCGCGCATCGCCGGGCTCGCGGCGGCTGCGCCGCTCTTCATCCCGTCCGCAGTCGTCCTGCTCTGCGCCCTGCCGGGACTGCTCGGGGCGATCACCGGGCTGGGCGACCACTGCACCGGCCATGGCGAGCATCCGCATTTCTGCCCGGTCCATACGACCCTCTCGATGACCGCTGCGCTCGCCGCCGCGCTCGCCGCGTCCGTCGCCGTCGGGCTCCACCACGCCGTGCGCGCGGCCGCCGCCCTCGCCGCCCTCGCGCGCGAGCGGCGCTGGCTCCGCCGACGCCTCGAGCGCTCCCTCTCGCCGAGCGTCCACGTCGTCGGCGGCGAGCTTCCAATCGCCCTGACCCGCGGCCTCGCGGCGCCCGAGATCTGGATCGCGCAGCGCCTGCTCGATGCGCTGGGGCCCGTCGACCGCGCCGTCGTGCTCGCCCACGAGCAGGCGCATGCGGCGCGTCGTGACCCCGCCCTCTTCCTGCTGACCGACCTCGCCAGCCGACTCCACCTGCCGCAGACGAGAAGCGCGATCCTCGGCGCGCTGCGGCTCGCCGCGGAGCAGGCCTGCGATGCGCGCGCCGCCGAACAAGTCGGCGATCGCCTCCAGGTCGCGGCGACCCTGCTGCGCGTCGAGCGATTGATGCGGCGCGGTCCGATCCCCGGGAGCCTCGGCGCCGCCTTGCAGGGCGCGAGCCTGCCC
>CAUJGH010000485.1 GCA_963169575.1 Myxococcota bacterium
TCGCGGGTCGACGTCGCAGGAGTTCGCGTTCGCACGGAAGAGATCGTTGCCGATCCTTCCGCCGACGAACTGGCGATCGACGACGCGCGCGGCGTCGTCGTACTCCGAACGGATCCACGACGGCCCGCCGCTCGCCGAGAAGACGACGGTGTCGCTGAGGCGCCAGTCCCAGATCACGTAGCCCGAGGCCGTGTCGCTGGTCGAGCCGAAGCGCGCGAGCGCATCCTCGAACTCCTGCCGGAGGTAGCTGCCGCCGATGCCCAGGTCGTGACGGTCGGCGATCTGGTAGCGGAGCTCCGAGCGAGCGCCGAACGCGTGACTGTCGTTGCGATCGACATTCTCTCGGAAATCGGTCCAGTAATGGGCCCCCGCGATCTGGAGCTCGAGGCGTCGGCTGAGGTCTCGAATCAGCTCGAGCTCGAGGACGTTGCGGAGGTAGCGATCCTGGTTCGGGTCGAGCGCGGTGTCGGCCAGCGCGATGTCCTGGCGGCCGAAGCGCAGGTTCGAGACGTCGCGGAAGCGGTCGGTCAGGCGCAGCGTCGTCTTGGAGTCGAGCGCGTAGGAGACCCGACCGCGGGCGAAGCTCTCCCAGTTGTTGGCACCGTCCTGATCGACGTAGACCTGATAGGCCCCGTTGTAGCCGAGCTCGTAGGCGAGTCGCCCGCGATCCTCGGTCAGCTCGAGCGTGGGACCGACGGCGAACGAGCTCGCTTCGTCCTCGTCTTCGGCGCTCGAGAAGAAGTTCGACGTGAACGCATATTCGCCGGTCGCGCCCAGCGTCAGCTCCGCCGCCCGCGCGTTGCCCGGCGACAGGCTCGCGACGAGCCCGAGGAGCGCCAGCGCGCTCTGCATGGCGGCGGAGAGAGCTCGGGGCTTCATTCCGAAACGATGATGGTATCGCCGGGCTCCAGCAGGATGTTGGAGTCGGGGTTGCGGC
The DNA here is from genome assembly GCA_963169575.1 of Myxococcota bacterium. Lineage (GTDB taxonomy): Bacteria > Myxococcota_A > UBA9160 > UBA9160 > UBA4427 > UBA4427. Next base: position 938 of record CAUJGH010000485.1, read on the forward strand.
CCTTGACGAAGGCCTCGTAGTCGAAGACGTACTCGATCTGGCGATTCTGCGCGTTGCGCAGGATCCGGATCTCGTCCTTGCGGGCGAACGGACTGAATCCGCCCATTTCGGCGATCGCATCGATCACCCGCATCTGGCGTTGGATCTCGACCACGCCCGATCGCAGCACCCCTTCGCCGATCACGCTGACGACCTGGCTGCGCATCTCCATCACCGCGACGTCGACCCTCGGATTCGAGATGAACTGCCCGAGACCCACGCGGATGTCCTCGGCCAGCTCGATCGTCGTGCGTCCCGCGGCCTGGACGTCGCCCATGAGCGGAACCGAGACTTTGCCGTCACGACGGACCAGCATCGGTCCGGAGAAGTCGGGGTGTTGCCAGACGGTGAGCTGGAGCTGGTCGGGCACGCCGATCACGTAGCTCGCCGACGGATCGGCGCTATTCGCCGCGGATGCGGGAAGGGCGCGGGAGCGGGTCGAAAAAGGCCAGGACGTGCATCCGGCCAGGGCGACCGCCGCCACGAGGCCGAGCGCGATCGCCCACCGGCGTGCGACCGCGACCCTGGATCGAGGATCCGGCGCGCAGCGCGCGTCCGGTTCGGCGAGATGGGAACGATTCTCTTGTCGGTGACTCATGTCCGTCCTCTCGGAGTTGCGATGCGTGTCGTGAATCAGGACCGCGCGGCGGTCAGTCGGGCGCCCCAGTCCGCGACGATCGGGCGCAGCTGGGCACGGAAGAGCGCAGTCGCATAGCGCAGGACCGGCAGCCGCATGAGGTCGAGGGGATTGGCGAGCGGCAGGCGGGCGATTCCGCGCCGCCCGCCGAAGGCGAGCCGATACCCGGCGTCGCGGACGGCTTCCTGGACCCGTGGATCATTGGCGTTCGCGGGATAGGCCAGGGTTGGCTGCGGGGCGGCTCCTTCGAGCTCGCGCTCGATCCGGCTCCGCGACTCGGTCAGCTCCCGTCGCAATGCGTCGGGCGAGAGACGCGTATGGAGCGCGTGGGTCTGGCCGTGAGAGCAGACGGCGAGCCCTTCGCGGGCGAGCGTTCGAAGCTCGTCCCAGCCGAGCACACGGTTGAGCGGGGGAACGTCTGCCAGCCGCGAGATCAGGCGGTCGAGCCCGGCGAGGGCCTCGTCGTGGGGAAGCGATTTGAATCGATCGCGCAGGGCGCGGTGCGCGGAGCGGCGATGCGCCGGGTCGGCGAGCGCGAGCGATCCCAATCCCTCGACCTCGATCGCGCGTTCGCGGGTTCGCGCGAGCGCCGAATGGAGTCGATCCCACCAGAATCCCTCCGGTGCACCGTCGGGAAAAGCGGTCGGCACGAAGAGCATGGCCGGAATGCCCATCGAACGGAGGACCGGCCAGGCGTGCGTCGCGAAATCGCGGTAGCCGTCGTCGAAGGTCACGAGAACCGCGCGGGGCGGGAGCGGATGCTGCTCGAGGTGGGCATCGAGCAGCTGCGCCAGGGAGATCGGATGGGCGTGGGACGCCAGGACTTCCATCTGGGCGCGGAAGTCTGCCGGCGTCGCACTGACGAGACCTGGATCGAGGTCGGGCTCGGCTGCCGGCTCGTCGATGCGGTGGTAGACGAGAATCGCGACGCGACGGGTCGCCCGATCGACGGTCTCGAGGACCCGCAGGACGCCCGTTCGGGCGAGGAGCTCGGCCGCCCGCCCGGCGATGCGTTTCATCGGATCTGGACCTCGGCGGAGGTTGGACCGGGGGCCTGGACCCAGCTCTCGCGCAGCGCTTCGCGCTCGCGGTGGAGCGAGAGCAGGGCGGCGGCGAAGCCGCCGGTCAGCCCGAGCAGCGTTCCGGCGATCAGCAGGAGACCGGGTCTCGGCCAGGTTGCCTGGTCGGGCGGAATCGGCGGCTCGATCAGGCGCGCGCTGACGCCGACCTCGCCGGCTTCGGCGAGACGGGTCAGCAGGCGTTGGTCCACGAGCTCGCTGCGCCGCGTCTCGGCGAGCGCACGGACCTGCTCGAGCTCGGCGACGAGCGTCGACTCGTCGCGTCGGTAGGCCTCGATCTCGGCCATCCGTTCCTTCTCCCGCGCGTAGGCGAGCTCGAGCTGCCGTTCCAGCGCGGCGGTCGCCTGAAGATCGCGCCGCATCGCTGCCGGCGTCGCGCCCGAGCTCGCGGCGAGCTGCTCGCGGAGGATGTCGACGTTCTGCTGCGCGGTCTCGACCGCCGGATGCATGGGCATCAGCGTCATCTTGACGCGGGCGAGCTCTGCTTCCGCCCGGCGGAGCTCTTCCTGCAGCTCTCGGGTCGCTGGATCGAGGATCGCGAGCTGCTTGCCGCCTGCGGCGAGCCGGCTCTCGAGGCCGATGCGCTGGCTTCGGGTCGCGGCGATCTGCTGGGCGTAGTCGCGCAGGGTCTCGGCCTGGGTCTGAGCGGCGTCGGCGCCGCTGCCCAGGACGCCG
>CAUJGH010000486.1 GCA_963169575.1 Myxococcota bacterium
TGCGCAAGCCGGAGGAGACCGCACTCGCGACGGGCCGGGCGCTCCGGCTCTTCACGATCGTGTTCGGCCCCTTCATCTCCGTCATCAACCGGATCTCGAACGCCCTGCTCCGTCTCGTCGGGCTACCTCCCAAACACGGCCGCGAGGCCGGCCTCTCCTCCGAGGAGATCCGCAGCATCCTCTCGCTCTCGGCCCATGCGGGCGAGATCTCCGAGCACGAGTTCGAGCTGACCGAGAACGTCTTCCGGATGATCGAGATGGAGGTCCGCCACATCCTCGTGCCGCGGGTCGACATCCAGTTCCTGACCCTCGACTACGACCTCGAGGACAACCTCGACCGCATTCGGACCAGCGGCCATTCGCGCTATGCGCTCTGCGAAGTCGGCCTCGACACGATCATCGGCGTCGTCCATGCCAAGGACGTGCTCGACGCGACGCTCCGCAACGAGAAGCCCGATCTCCAGGGCATCGCCCGCGACCCGCTCTTCGTGCCCGATTCGATGTCGCTCTCGGATTTCCTGCGCGAGCTCCAGCAGAGCCGGCAACATTGCGCCGTCGTCCTCGACGAGCACGGCACGACCATCGGCATGGCCTTCCGCGAGGACGCGCTCGAGGAGATCGTCGGCCCCCTCGGCGACGAATTCGACGAGGCCGAGCCCGAGCTGATCTCGGAGGCGGACGGCCTCTTCGAGGTCCGCGGCCGCATGTCGATGCCCGAGCTCGAGCAGCGCCTCGACTTCGACCTCCCCGACGACGAGTACGAGGACCAGGACACGATCGGCGGCCACGTCACCGCCCGCCTCGGCCGATTGCCGCGCAAGGGCGACCATGTGCGGGTCGGCCCGTACGAGGCGGAGGTCCTCGACGTCGTCCGGCGGCGGGTCCACCGCGTGCGACTGGTCGCGGTGCCCGAGGCAGACGACGACGAGGATTAGTCGGCCGGGTCGCCGGGTTCCCAGCCCCGCTTCCCGCCCGCTCGCGTCGCCTACGCGCCCGGCGACTCGATCGCGTCGACCGCCGCCCAGGCCTCGTTGATCGCGCCATCGATGTAGCCGATCTCGCGGCCGTCCCCGGCTTCGAGGACGGCAAAGCCCGCCGCGCGCAGGGCGTTCGCGAGCGTGCGGTCCTCGTGGGTGCCCTTGGCGACGATGACGTTCTCGGCGGGCGCCTTCTGCCGCTGGCCGCCCTGGTCGAAGAAGAGGACGCCGTCGGATTCGATCCGGATGTCGCTAGCCGCCGGGAAGAGGCGGACGCCGTGCTCGCGCAGCTCGCTGATCAGTCGCATGCGCCGCACGATCGTGAGGCCCGCGCCGAAGACCGGCTCGTCGTCGACGACGACGACCTCGCGCCCGCGCTCGACCAGGAACTCCGCGAGCTCGAGGCCGACGATCTCGCCGCCGAGGATCACGATCTGCTTGCCGAGCGGCATGTAGGCGCGGGTCGCGGCGCGCAGCATCTCGGGGCTGCCGGTCAGGCCGGTGGCGGCGCCGACCCGGCTCGAGAGCCGATCGAGCCAGGAGGTCTTGCGCCGGAGCGCTTCGGTCATCTGACCGGAGAGCATCGCGCGCAGATCGTCTCCGCTGAAGACGATCGGCTCGTCCTTGCCGGGGATGTCCGGCAGCGCTCGGACGGCACCGGTCGCGACGACGACGAAGTCGGGTCGCAGCGCACGGATCGCGTCCGGGGTCGCCTCGCTCCCCAGCCGCACGTCGACGTCGCTGCGTTCGACCTCGCGGATCAACCAATCGAGCAGGCGGTTGTTGGGCTCGTAGGCGAGGGAAGCGACGCGCAGGGTTCCGCCGAGGCGGCTCTCCTTCTCGAGCAGCACGACATCATGGCCGCGCTCGTCGAGGCGCCGCGCCGCCTCGAGCCCGGCGGGCCCGCCGCCGACGACGACGACCCGCCGGCGCGGCGCGGCCTCGCGCGCGCGCTCGGCGTGCTCCCTGCCCGTCTCGGGATTGATGGCGCAGCGGCCGGGCCGGCGCAGGTAGATCTCGCTCACGCAGGTGTAGCAGTAGATGCAGGGGCGGACGTCCTGCGGCCGGCCGGCCGCGAGCTTCCGCGCGAAGGTCGGATCGGCCAGGATCTTGCGGCCGAACCCGACGAAATCGCAGGCGCCCTCGCCGATGCTGCGATCGGCGTCGTCGAACTCGATGCGGCCCGAGGCGAGCACGGGGATCGAGACGGCGCGCTTGATGGCGGCCGCGCCCGGGAGGTTCGTGTTCGGGACGTGCGGGATGTTCGATTCGGAGTGGAGCTTGCCGACGCTGGTGTCGTGATAGGCGCTGGCCGTGATCGCGTCCGCACCGGCGCGCTCGAGCAGCTTCGCGGTCTCGACGGCGAGATCGACCGTGATCCCGACTTGCTTGCCGACCTCGCGCGCGTTGATCTTGCAGACGATGGGAAAATCGGCGCCGACCTCGGCGCGAATCGCCGCGACGACCTCGAGGTAGAGCCGCGCCCGGCCCGCGAGATCGCCGCCATAGCCGTCGCTCCGCGTATTCGTCGACGGCGAGAGGAAGGAGTCGAGCAGATAGCCGTGGCCGCCGTGGATCTCGACGGCGTCGATGCCGGCCTCGCGGGCGCGCCGCGCGGCGGCGGCGAACTGGGCGACGACGACGGCGATGTCGGCCTCGCTCAGCACCTTCAGCTCGATCTTCTCGCCGCCCGCGAAGGACGCCAGCTCTTCCGGGAAGAAGAACGACTCGAAGTCGCCGCGCGCCATCTTCGGGATCGCCGGGACCTGGAGCGGCTGGCCGAAGCGCGCCGAATAGCCCGCCTGGAGGCCGCCGTGATGGAGCTGCACTGCGACCTTCGCGCCATGCCGATGCGCGGCCTCGGCGATGCGCGCGACGCCCGGGATGAAGCGATCGTGGGAGAGGCTCGTCTGGTTCGGGATCACGGCGCCGACGGGATGTGCGACGCCCGTGACGCCGACGACGATCAGGCCGACCCCGCCCTCCGCCTGCCGCTCGTGGTAGGCGACCAGGCGATCGCCGGCCGAGTTGTCGTCGTCCGCGAGGCTCACGCCCATGGCGGTCACGACGATGCGATTCTTCGTCGTCATCGAGCCGATGCGGCCGGGGGAGAGGAGATGGGCGTGCTGGGACGTCATGGCGTTTCCTCGCTGCGGGGCGATGGTCGGTCGAGCGTTCGTGGATCGTGCGATCTGCCGCGTGTCCCGACGATACTCCGCCCGCTCGCCGCAGTCCGCCTCGGATCGCGGGGGCCGAAGGGGCGCCGGGTCGCCGGCGCGCGCCCGGCCTGCCATGCTCCCACCTCCGCCGGCGTCCGGATTCGGGGCCGCTCGGCAGGAGAATTCCGAAGGAGCGAGCCATGAGCGGGATCACCGAGAGCTACATCGAGATCATGAACCTCGTCTACGCCTATCCCGAACGGATCGACGCGGGCGATTTCGCGGGCGTCGGGGAGCTCTTCGCCGACGCGGTCTTCGAGACCGAGGGCGGCGAGCCGCTCGTCGGAAGCCGCGCCGTGCAGGAGAACTTCGAGCGCTGGACGTGGCGCTACCCGGACGACGGCACCCCGAAGACGCGCCACTGCATCCACAACCCGATCGTCGAGATCGACGAGGCGAAGGGCACCGCCGTCGTCCGCTACTACGTCACCGTCTTCCAGCGCACCCCCGACTTCCCGCTCCAGCCCGTCTGGGCGAACCGTTACGAGGACCGCTTCGTGCGCAAGGACGGCCGCTGGCGCTATGCCCATCGACGGGGCTTCCAGCACATGCCCGGGAACGTGAGCGCCCATCTCCTGCTGACGCCGCCGCAGGGCAAATGATGCAGCCCCGCCCCGAGACCTCCATGCACACCGCCCGAAGACTCGAAGGGCGCAGCGCCATCGTGACCGGCGCCGCATCCGGAATCGGGCGCGCGAGCGCCCAGCGACTGGCGGCCGAGGGCGCGAGCGTCGCGATCGGCGACCTCGACGAGATCGGTTCGGCAGCGGTCGTCGCCGAGATCGAGGCGGCCGGCGGCCGCGCGATCGCCGTGCGAACCGACGTATCGAACGAGCAATCGTTTCGAGCCCTGATCGGCGCGGCCGTCGACGCCTTCGGGCGCCTCGACATCCTGCACAACAACGCGGCGGCCCTGGGCCGGACCGCGATCGGCGGCGACGACGGGATCGAGAGCCTGAGCGTCGAGACCTGGGACCGGACCATGGCGATCAATACGCGCAGCGTGATGATCGGCTGCAAACACGCGATCCCCCGCATGCTCGAATCCGGCGGCGGCTCGATCGTCAACACCTCCTCGGGCGCAGCCATCCGCGGCGCGCTCTCGGGAACGGCGTACGCGACGTCGAAAGCGGCCGTCAACTGCCTCACGCTCTACGTCGCGACGCAATACGGCAAGCGTGGCATCCGCTGCAACGCGATCCTCCCCGGCCTCATCATGACGCCCGCCGTCGAGTTCGGGATGACGCGCGAATCGGTCGACATGATCCTCGACCACCATCTGACGCCCGAAGCCGGCCGGCCCGAGGACATCGCGGCGATGGTCGCGTTCCTCGCCTCGGACGACGCCCGCTATGTCACGGGCCAGCTCCTCTGCGTCGACGGCGGCATCACGAGCCATGCGCCGACGTATGCGGATGTCCGGCGCATGTCCGGCGAGCCGGGGTGAGGCCGGCGGGCGCCTGCGAAGGAGGCGAGAGGTCGTCCCGCGGTCGTGCTTCGGATCTCGCCAGGACTAGCTTCGGCGGGCCCGCACGTCCTTGTCGAAGACGTTCCGCGCCCGGTTGAAGGGCGCCCGTCCCTCGGCGTCGTAGCCCGATCCGAGGGGCGTCGTCTCGTCCCAGAGCACCGACGCCCCGGGCCCGACGAGCAGCGGCGCAAGCCCTTCGCGCGTGCCCTCGTCCATCGCCGCCCAGGCCCGCCGCAGCACCTCGAGGCAATGCACGCGATAGCGACCCGTCGGCAGATCCGCATAACGGATGCCCTGGATCTCCTGATCGAAACGCGGCCTCCCCGCCGCGACGGCGACCGCGTTCTCGCGCAGCTGCACGAGATGCGTCTCGCCGATCTCGCGCAGCAGCGCCGCGAGCGGGGCGTCGATCGCGCCAATCCACTCCGTCGCGCGGTCCGCGGCCTTCGTGTTCCAGACCCGCGCGACCCATGCGTAGACGCCGGGCGCGCGGCTGCGCATGAGGTCCGAAGGCGTCGGATCCTGCCCGAAATGCCGCAGCATCGGGCCCATCATCCCGAAGTCGGCGATCGAGGGCGCATCTCCGAGCAAAAAGCGGCGCCGCGCCAGGATCGCCTCGAGCTGGTCGAGCGCCGTCCGGTAGCTCGATTCGACGTGGACCCGGGTTCGCGCGCTGACGCCATCGCGCTCGACGAAGCCGCCGCGCTGGCGCCGCACGATGGCGCGCCGCTTGAGCGCTCGGGGCAGCCGGGTGCGAGCCGTCTGCTCGTCGGTGAGCAGACCGGAGGCATGGTCCCGATCGAGTCGGTAGCTCCAGCGGTAGTGCATGGCCGGTCGCCACAGCCATTCGTCCGCATGATCCTCGACGAGCAGCGCCACGAAGCGCAGGGCCGGCTCGTCGGGATAGATCGAGGGCGATCCGTCGCGCGCATCGAGCCAGGCGAGCAGCGGCGTCGTATCGGAGGCCCAGCGCCCGTCTTCCAGCTGCATCGCGGGCATCTGCGTCGAGCCCGTCCCCCGCGCGACTTCGCGCGCGTGGGCGTAGGTCGGGAGGAGCGTGTAGGCGAGGCCGCGGTAGCGCAGATAAGCCTCGAGCTTTCCGGTGAAGTACGAGATGCGGGAGCCGTAGACGCGGAGCATGGGCTCTCCTTCGAAGCGGCGCGCGCCGGCCGCGGGGCTCAATTCGACCAGTAGATGAATTCGTCTTCGGGCGTCTCGGGCAGGCTCAGGTCCTTGTCGACATTGACCGCGAACGCCGCCTGGCTCGCCCAGGCGGGCGGGGCCTGTTCGGCGTCGTGGGCCGCGAGGGCCGCCTTCAGCGCCGCGACCTTGTCGGGGCGCTCGGCCGAGAGGTCGCGCTGCTCGGTCGGGTCGGCCGCGAGATCGAAGAGCCAGGCGCGGCCGGGCGGATCGCTCAGGTTGAGCTTCCAGCCGTCGACGAGCGCCGAGCGCGAGGCGCCGC
>CAUJGH010000487.1 GCA_963169575.1 Myxococcota bacterium
AGGCCTCGTCCTGACGACGGACCTGATCGTCGGCTTTCCGGGAGAGACGGATCGGGACTTCGAAGAGACGCTCTCGATCCTCGACGAGGCGGGCTTCGTCGACAGCTTCAGCTTCAAGTATTCCCCCCGGCCCGGCACCGCTGCGGCCGAGCTCGGGGCGAGCGTCTCCGGGGCGCTCGCCCAGGAACGGCTGGTCCGGCTCCAGACCCATCAGACCGAGCGCACCCTGGCGTATCACCGCTCTCGCGTGGGCCAGTCGACCCGCGTCCTCGTCGACGGCGCCAGCCGGCACGGGGGCGGGCAGGTCTCGGGCCGGGACCCGCATCAGCGGGTCGTGAACATCGATCCGGAGAGCGGGCGCCCGATCCTGCCGGGTGATTTCGTGGAGGTCCGGATCGTCGATGCCCAGCCCCATTCGATGCGGGCCGTCCCGATCCGATCGGAGCGCGCCGCCGCCGCCGCGATGGGCACGCCGGTCCATCCGGGGATTTCCCCGGATCTCGTCTGAAGTCGGGCGCGGGGCAGGCCGAAGAGCCCGCGAGGCAGGGGCGCGCCGCAGGCATCGCAGGAGACCTTTCGGGTCGTCCTGCGCCGGGACGGTGCGCGTGCCTTTCGAGGGGCCATGGGCAAGGCGCGCATTCTCGCAGTCGACGACCAGCGCTACTTCCGCGAGCTGATCGAGGGGATCCTCTCGGACGCCGGCTTCGACGTGCAGACCGTCGCGTCCGGTGAGGAAGCGCTCGGGCGGCTCGAGCGCGAGGATTTCGAGATCGTCCTCACGGACCTGGTCATGCCGGGCATGGACGGCAGCGAGCTCGTCCGGAGGATTCGCGAGCGGCTTCCGGAGCAGGACGTCGTGATGGTGACCGGCGTCGTCGACGTCAAGGCCGCCGTCGAGGCGATGAAGCAGGGCGCGACGGACTACATCCTGAAGCCCTTCGATCGCGAAGCCCTCGTCGAGTCGATCGGCAAGCTCGCCGCGCGCCGGCGCCTTCGTGTCGAGCATGCGCGGCTCGTCGAAGAGAATCTCGAATACATGGGCGTGGTCTCGCTCTTCGAGCGGGCGACCGGGCTCTTCTCGACGCTCGCGGTCGAGCCGCTGGCGGAGCGTCTGCTCGAAGGCTTGTGCCTCGAGACGCGCGCGCAGACGGGCGTACTCTGGCTGGCCGACGAGCTCGGGAGTGAGGCGCTCTCGCTGGTCGCCGTGCGCGGACTGGTTCGTCTCGAGAGCGAGCCGAAGGCGATTTCCTTCGACGAAGTCGAGGCGGCCTGGTGCCCGGGCCTGTCCGACGCGAAGTCGATCGTCGCGGTCCTGCCCGAAGATGCCGAGGCGAGCGAGGCGCTCTTCCTGCCGCTGCGCGCCGGTGCGGAACGGATCGGCGTCGCCCGGCTCTCGGATCGCTTGCACGGCGAGCCCTTCGCCCCGGGCGATCGTGTCCTCGCGGAGAAGTTCGCCGAGCTCGGCGGCGTCGCGGTCGGCAATGCGATGCGATTCCGTGCGCTCGAGCGCCGTTCGCTCCGGGATCCCGAGACGCGTGCCTACTCGCGCGCCTATCTCGACGACGCGGTCCGCAACGAGATCCAGAAGGCCCACCGCTTCGGTCATCGCTTCTCGCTCCTGCGCATCGACCTCGACGCGGGAGAGGGCGGTGCGGAGACGCCGACGGGCGAGCTGCGCGATCTCGTGCGGCAGATCGAGGCGGCGCTGCGCGGGACGGATCTGCTCGCTTCGGATTCCTGGAACGCCCATTTCGCGCTGCTGCCCCAGACCGATGCCCTCGGCGTCGGTGTGCTCGTACGGCGCATCGAGCGCGCGACCTCCGATTGGGCAGGGCGCTCCCCCGGGCGGGCGATCCGCTTCGCTGCCGCGACTTTTCCGACCGACGGCGACCAGCTCGATGCATTGGGGCGTGTGCTCGACGAGCGGCGCGAGGCGGCGCGCAGCAGCCTGCTCGCCACCCATGCTCCGCTGAGCCAGGGCGGCAGCATCGAGCTCGCCTTCGATCGGATGCTCGAGCTCGGTTCGGTCGAGCCGATCGGCGTCGAGGGCGAGATCCTGCGCTTCGTGCTCGAGGACGTCTTCCGCCGGCCCGAGGATCGCGGGATCCTGTTCCTGTCGCCGGGAAGCCGCTGGCTGCCGGAGCTGCTGGGGGCGCTCGACGATCTCCATGGCCAGACGACGCGCACGGAGATCGTGCTGCTGGCCGACGGCGTCCAGCGGGATCCGGGCTCCGGGATCCATTGCATCCAGAAATCGCCGCTCGATCCGCGAAGGTCGTTCGCGATCTATTTCGGCGATGGACCGGCCTACGCGATGGTCGGTCAGGTGAGCGCCGTCGCGGCGCGTGCGCCGATCTTCCAGTCGGCGGATCGCGCCCTCGTCGAACATCTCGCATTCCGACTCCAGCGGGAGCTCGGGATCCTGGTCTCGGTCTAGGGCGGGGCGGGCGGTGATGACGAACGATCTGATCTTGATTGCGCAGGCAGATGCGGCAAGCCGGGACGGCATCTGCGGCCGGCTCGAGGCGGCCGGACACCGCTGTCGACGGGCCGCCACCGGCGTCGCCGCGCTCGAGATCGCGCTTTCCGAACCGCCGGGTCTCGTCGTGGTGCAGGCGGACCTGCCGCTCGTCGATGCGTCCAAGCTCGCGGAAATCCTGCGCGCGAATCCGCGCACGCGCAACGTGCAGCTCCTCGTGCTCGGGCGCGGAGGCCGGCGGGCCGCCTGGGCCGGCGTCGGCGACGAGTGGCTCGACGCCCGGACGCCGATCGAGGAGATCGTGGTCAGCGTCGCGCGACTGCTCGAGCGCAAGGCGCGGATCGAGAAGCTCGACGCCGACGCCCAGCCGGCGAGCGCGATCGAGGGGCGTCTCTCCGACATCCGCCCCGCGGAGATCCTCCAGCTCTTGAATACGCGCCGCTGGACCGGCGTCCTCGCGATCGAAGCCGGGAAGGGCGAGGGACCGGAGACGTCCGCGCGGGTCCGGATCTCGGCGGGCGAGATCCGGGCGGCGGAGTGCGGATCGGTGCGTGCAGAGAAGGCGCTCTTCCGATTGCTCGGTTGCCGGGAGGGGCAGTTCCGATTCGAGCCCGGCCCGGGCGACGGTCCCGCCGAAATCAAGCTGCCGACCCGCGCGCTGCTGGCCGAGGGGCTGCGGCAGCTCGAGGAGGGGCACCGACTCGCGCCGAAGCTCCCGCCCGTCGAGTCCCCGATCCGCATGAAGATCGCCCGCGACGAGCTCCCGCCCGTCCTGCACCCGCTCACGCAGGAAGTCCTCGGCCTGATCGACGAGGCGGGCCGCGTCGGCGACGTGATCGACCGCTGCAGCCAGCCCGACTATCAGGTCCTGCGGACGCTCCAGACCCTCGCCGAGCGCGGCATCGTCGAGCTCGGTCGCGCGCGCATCGCCTCGCCCGACGGCTTCGGCAACGCACTCTTCAATGAGGCACAGGCCCGCCGGCTGCGCGGGTTCGTCCAGTCGATCCGCGCGCCGGGGAGCGTGCTTCCCGACGCGAAGCTGCTCGTGGTCTCTGCGAACGTCCTCGCGACGCGACGATTCGCGGAGCTGCTGGAGAAGGTGCCCGGCAGCGAGCTCGCGCCGCTGCTGGGACGTCCGGCTGCCGACCGGCTCCCGCTGGCTCCGCTCGCGCGCGTGAGCGTCGATTCCGGATTCGCGATCGAGCTGATCCACCTGCCGAGCGAGCCCGCCTTCGCCGCGCTCCGGCCATTCGCCGCCCATCGCGCGCTCGGCACGATCTTTCTCCACGACGCGCGCATGAGCGGCAGCGCGTCCGCGCTCGTCGAGATCGCCGAAGCTCTCGGCGGCCAGCCGGGCGCCCGGACCTTCCACGTCGTGATGCTGGCCGAGGGCGAACGCGTCTCGCCCGACGAGCTTCGCGCCCATCTCTCCCTGCTCGACTCGGCGAGCCTTTTCCTGCTTCCGATCGATCCGAACAAGGATCCCGGTTCCCTCCTGCGGAGCTTGTTCGCGAGGATCGTCCCGTGAGCCCCGATGCGCTGACGCGCTTCGCGATCTTCGCCGAGCTCGGGGACGAGGAGCGCGAGATCGTCGCCTCGCTGCTCGAGCAGCGCCGGCTCGTCGATGGCAAGAGCGCCTTCCGCGAAGGCAGCGAGAGCGATGGGCTCGTGCTGCTCGAATCCGGCCGCCTGAAGCTTCGCAGCCGCCGGCGCCCGGGCGTCCTCGGCACCCTCGAAGCGCCGGATCATCTGGGCGCGGCCTCCCTCTTCGCGTTCGGCCAGCGCGAGGTCACCGCGCTGGCCGACGGCAGCTGCACGGTCTGGATCCTCTCGCGCTCGTCTCTCTCGCGGCTGGTCGACGACTGCCCACGCGCCGCCTTCCGGATCGCCGAGGCCGTCGCCTCCGAGCTGGCGGGGCTGAGCCGGCAGGGCCTCGATACGCTCGCCGGGGCCGATCCGGCCTGAGAGCGGGTTCTTCGCGCCGGATTCGTTCGGTTGACCGTCCCCGGGCCCCCGATTATGCTCGCGTTTTCCATGGGAGGCGTGCATCGCCGATGAGCCGATCGGAGATCCGCGAGGGACTGACGTTCGACGACGTACTGCTCGTCCCCGCCGCCTCGGAAGTCCTTCCGTCCGACGTCGATCTCCGAACCCAGCTGACGACCGAGATCCATCTCAATACGCCGCTGGTCTCCGCGGCGATGGATACCGTCACCGAACACGAGACCGCGATCTGCATGGCCCGCAACGGCGGCATCGGGATCGTCCACAAGAACCTCCCGATCGCCGACCAGGCCGCCGAGGTCGACAAGGTCAAGCGCTCCGAGTCGGGCATGATCGACGACCCGATCACGATGCGTCCGGAGCAGAAGATCCGCGAATCGCTCGAGGTCATGAGCCGTTTCCGGATCTCTGGCGTGCCGGTGACGCGCGAGGGCAAGGCCGTCGGCATCCTCACGAATCGCGATCTGCGCTTCGTGAAGGACGTGTCGGCCGAGATCTCGACCGTCATGACGAGCCGCAATCTCGTGACGGTCCCGCCCGGGACGACGATGGACCGCGCGCAGGAGCTGCTCCATGCCCACCGCATCGAGAAGCTCCTCGTCGTCGACGATGAAGGCATGCTCTGCGGCCTGATCACGATCAAGGACATCGAGAAGACCGAGCGCTATCCCGATGCCTGCAAGGACGATTTCGGGCGGCTTCGCTGCGGCGCGGCGATCGGGGTCGGTCCGGATCGGCTTGAGCGAGCGCAAGCGCTCGTGGATGCAGGCGTCGATGTCGTCGTCGTCGATACGGCCCATGGCCATTCCGCCGGTGTGCTCGAGACGATCCGCGAGCTGAAGGCGCATTTCCCGAACCTCCCGCTCATCGGCGGCAATGTCGCGACGGCGGAAGGCACGGAGGCGCTGATCAAGGCGGGCGTATCGGCGGTGAAGATCGGTGTCGGGCCGGGCTCGATCTGCACGACGCGCGTGATCGCGGGCGTCGGCGTCCCCCAGTTCACGGCGATCCGCGACGCGGCCGAGGTCGCCGAGCGCGCAGGAATCCCCGTCGTCGGCGACGGTGGCATCAAATACTCGGGCGACGTCGTGAAGGGCCTCGCGGCCGGAGCCTCGACGATCATGATCGGTTCGCTCTTCGCCGGGACCGACGAAGCGCCGGGCGAGGTCGTGCTCTTTCAGGGCCGTTCTTACAAGGTCTATCGCGGCATGGGCTCGCTCGGGGCGATGGCGGCCGGGAGCCGCGATCGCTATTTCCAGGCCGGCGTCGATACGGAAAAGCTCGTGCCCGAGGGCATCGAAGGCCGCGTGCCGTACCGCGGCAGCCTTTCGCAGTCGCTCCACCAGCTCTTCGGTGGCTTGCGTTCCGGCATGGGCTACTGCGGTGCGCCCGACCTGGGCTCCCTCCGGCGGGGTGCCCGCTTCGTCCGGATCACGTCGGCGGGGCTCCATGAGAGCCACGTCCACGACGTGATCATCACGAAAGAGGCGCCGAACTATCGCCTGGAGTAGCCGAGCGCGTCTGGAATCGCCGAGCCGGCGCTCGCCCGTCTGTGAGAGCCTGAGGTCCAACGTCCGATGTCATCCCATCCCAAGGCGGCGAATTCGAGGATCCTGATCCTCGACTTCGGTGCGCAGTATTCCCAGCTGATCGCGCGGCGGGTACGCGAAGCCCACGTCTATTGCGAGCTGCATCCGGCCGACGTCGCGATCGAGACGATCCGGGCCTTCGGCCCGACCGGCATCATCCTCTCCGGAGGGCCGAGTTCGGTGCTCGATGCCGACGCGCCCGACATGGACCCCGGCGTGCTCGAGCTCGGGGTTCCGATCCTCGGGATCTGCTACGGGCTCCAGCTGCTCGTCCAGCGCCTCGGCGGGCGCGTCGAATCGGCCGACGATCGCGAGTACGGTCGCGCGTCGCTCCAGATCGAGGCCGACGATCCGCTCTTCGAAGGGCTCGCGCGCGACGTCGAGCACGTCGTCTGGATGAGCCATGGCGACCGCGTGCTCGAGCTGCCGCCCGGGATGC
>CAUJGH010000488.1 GCA_963169575.1 Myxococcota bacterium
CGCATCCCGTACTCGGGCCACGCCTTCCGGATCTCCGGCTACGACAACGGGCCCCGCTTCCCAGCGCCGCTGCTCGGCGGCGACTCCTTCGAGATCCTCGCCGAAGAGCTCGGCTTCGAGCCGGATCGCATCGCCGACCTGATGGCGTCGGGGGCGCTCAGCTGAACGATGGCGGACGCGCCTTCTCCCGGATCCGGTCGCCTTTCCTCGAGCGGACTCCTGCTCGTCGTGTCTTGCTATGCGCTGTGGGGCATCGTGCCCGTCTATTGGAAGGCGGTCGACGTCGTCCCGTCCCACGAGATGCTGATCGCGCGGGTGCTCTGGACGCTCGTCGCGTCGGTCCTCGTGCTGATGCTCGGCGGCCGCCGCCACGAGATCGGCGAGCGGGGCGCACGCGCCTGGGCCTGGAACCTCGGCGCGGCCTCGCTGATCGCGGTCAACTGGGGCGTCTTCATCTACGCCGTGCAGACGGGTCGCGTGCTCGCGACCAGCCTCGGCTACTTCATCAATCCGCTGATGAGCGTGCTGCTCGGGATGCTCGTCCTGGGCGAGCGGCTGTCGCGGCTCCGAGCGCTCTCGGTCGCGATCGCCGTGGCCGGCGTCGCCGCGATGGCGATCCGGGCCGGCGAGCTGCCCTGGATCTCGCTGGTGCTCGCCACGACCTTCGCGCTCTACGGGCTCGTGCACAAGCTGCATCCGCAGCCGCCGCTGGGCGGGCTCGTGCGCGAGATGCTCGTGCTCTCGCCCCTCGCGCTCGCGGCGCTCGCCTTCCTCTTCGTCCGCGGCGCATCGGCCCTCGCCGACGCGACGCCGATGGCCCATTTCGCGGTCTCGCTCTCCGGGCCGGTCACCGCGCTGCCGCTGCTCCTGTTCCATGCTTCGACCCGCCGACTTCCGCTCATCGTGATCGGCATGTTCCAGTACATCGCGCCGACGCTGACGTTCCTGCTGGCGACGCTCCTCTACGACGAGCCGTTCACGCGCGACGCAGCGATCGGTTTTTCGCTCGTCTGGGTCGCGCTCGGCCTCTTTCTCTGCGACGCAGTGCTGCGCATGCGCGGAATCGTTCCGCAATAGGCAACTCCCGACCGGGAGCCGCGCCCGCGCTCGGCATTCGTCGCGCGCGCCGCGCGCAAGAGATCCGCAGCGTCCGCGAATCGCCCGAGCGATTCGCGATCACGTCGATCGGTGCACGCTATTCGGGCGCGCTCCGCCGTTGACATCGCAGGACGCCGGTGGGAAGATCGAGCGGATTCGACGCGCTCTCTATCCCGGAGACCCTGCCGCTCGAAGACGCTTCGCCTGGAGGCGACATGACCCCGGATGAGATTGCCTCTGAGTTCGCGGAGATCTTCGACGAGCTCCCGACCGAGCGCGTCAACGAGATGCTCGCGAAGAACGTCCCCTTCGAGACGATCGAATTCTTCTCGCGCTACGCCGAGGCCTTCGCCGACGGCGCCGGCATCGTCGGCGATGCGCGCGGAAGACTGCCCAACCTGCTCCTCTTCGGCTATCTGATCCGCGTCCTCGAAGAGCGCCTGGTGACCGAGCCGCTCGCCTGATCCGGCGGGCGCTCGTCCCGGCAGCAAGGAGCGGTTCGCCGTCATGCCCGACCTGAAGAGAGAAGTCGTTCGCACCGGCGGAGCGCCCGCCCCGGTCGGTCCCTATTCGCAGGCCATCCGCGCCGGCGGCTGGCTCTTCGCCTCCGGGCAGATCCCACTCGATCCGGCGACCGGCCAGATGGTGAGCGGCGAGATCGAGGACGAGGCGCGCCAGGTCCTCGCGAACCTCGGCGCGGTGCTCGCGGCGGCGGGCAGCGGCTTCGACCGCGTCGTCAAGGCGACGGTCTACCTGACGGACCTCTCGCTCTTTCCCCGCGTCAACGCGATCTACGGCGAGTATTTCGGCGCGGAGCCCGCGCCCGCGCGGGTGACCGTCGGCGTCGCCTCGCTGCCGTTAGGCGCGCGGGTCGAGATCGACGCCATCGCCCTCTGCGACTGAGCCCGCTTGCTTCGCCCGGGCGGCGAGGCGCGGCAGGTTGATCCCGTTGACGAGGACGTGGGCGGCGACCGGGGCGGCGAGCTGCCCCGTCCATTCGTAGAGCGCGCCGAGCCCGAGGCCGATCCCGACTGCAAAGACGCTCCAGAGCACCAGCTCCCGGCGCGGCATGAAATGCGCCGCCCCGAACAGGAGGCTCGCCGCCACGAGCCCGACCTGCGGCTGCAGCGCCCCGCGAAAGAACATCTCCTCGGCGAGCCCGCTCGCGAGGGCCAGCAGCCAGGCGTTCGGGCGGTCGAGCGGCCCGATGCTCTCGGCGAGCAGATCCGAGAGCGCGCGCCCGAGCGTCGTCCAGCGCGTCAGCACCTCCGAGACCCCGATCGCCGCCAGCCCCGCCGCGACGCCCACGCCGAGCGCCGCCGACAGCGACCAGGCCCGGGCCGCCGCTTCCGCCGAGGGATGGAGAATCGACTCGCCCGGGGTCGCCATCCGCCAGAGCAGCGCCGCGATCCCCATCGCGCCATAAAAGAAGAGGCCCATCCGCACGATGCCGCCCGGCGGCCGCGCGGAACCGGCATCGCCCCGGCCCCCTTCCCCCTGCTCTGCCATCCGAATCCCCGTCCTTCCCCAGCAACCGCATCGCCCCAGAGGGAAATTGCTTGCCCCGGCCGCGCGTGCTGGGTAGCCTACCCGGCCGATCGACTGAGAACGACTTCAGCCCACCCCCCGTCGAATCGATGCGAAGTCCGCACGCAATCGTCGGACTCGCCGAAGCACCACCCAGCGGTCCAGCCGCCGAACGGCCACGAAATCGGGCGCCCCCTCACGCCCACCGCCCCGAGACGGGCGCGATGGGCACCGCGGGTTCGCGATGCCCCCGCCCGACCGCCTCGAACCGGCTCCCGCCAGCCCCCGAGAACCGACCGGAGAAGACCATGTCGCAACGAGTGCCGATGACCCAGCGCGGCTACGAAGCCCTCAAAGCGGAGCTCCAGCGCCTCAAGAGCGTCGACCGGCCTGCGAACGTCAAGGAGATCGAGACCGCGATCGCCCATGGCGACCTGTCCGAGAACGCCGAGTACCACGCCGCGAAGGAGAAGCAGGGCCATATCGCCGCTCGGATCGCCCAGCTCGACGACAAGATCGCCCGGGCACAGGTCATCGACACGGCGGGCCAGTCCCCCGACAAGGTCCGTTTCGGGGCCACCGTCGAGCTGCTCGACGCCGAGACCGACGAGAAGATCCGCTACACGATCGTCGGCGAGGACGAGGCCG
>CAUJGH010000489.1 GCA_963169575.1 Myxococcota bacterium
GTCACCACCTCGTAGAAGTGGCCGTGCAGGTGGATCGGGTGGGCCATCATCGAGTCGTTGACCAGCACCACGCGCACCCGCTCGTTGAAGCTGAACGGGATCGGAGCCTTGATATGGCTGTAGCCGACCCCGTCGAACGCCCACATGAAGCGCTCCATATTGCCGGTCAGGTGGATTTCCAGCTCACGCGACGGCGGCCGCGGATCCGGGTTGGGATCGAGGGAGACCAGGTCCTTGTAGGTCAGGACCTTGTGCCCGACGTCCTCCAGCCCCTGCCCTGGGTCGCCGGTGCGGTCGGCCGGGATCGGCGAGATCATCTGCACGCCGGGCCCCAGGGGCACATTTGGCGCGTTGCGGCCGTCGCGCATCGACATGCCCGAATGGTCCATTTCCATCCCGCCCATGCCGGCCATGGACGAATGGTCCATGCCCATGTCGCGCATGGTCAGCAGCGGCCGCTCGCGCAGCGGCGGAACCTCGGCGCTCATGCCCAGGCGCGGCGCCAGGGTGGCGCGGCCCATTCCCGAGCGGTCGGCCGCCTCGGCGACCAGGGTGTAGGCGCGCGCATCCATGGGCTGGACGACGACGTCATAGGTCTCGGCCGGCGCGATCTGGAACTCGTCGACCTCGATCGGCCGCACGTTCTGGCCGTCCGCCTGCACCACGCCGAGTTTCAGGCCCGGAATGCGGACGTTGAATATGGTCATGGCCCCGGCGTTGATGAACCGCAGCCGCACCCGCTCGCCGGGCGTAAAGAGGCCTGTCCAGTTGTCCTTTGGCCCATGGCCGTTGACGAGGAAGCTGTAGGTCGAGCCGGTGACGTCGAGCACGTCGGTCGGGTCCATCAGCATGGCCGACCATTCCTTGCGCGCCTTGAAGGACTGGTCCCTGCCGGCCAGCAGGCCCGCCACGGTCTGCTTCTGATGGTTGAAATAGCCGGCGTGGGCCTTCAGCTTCCGGAAGATCTCGTGCGGGTGCATGAAGCTGTAGTCGGAGAGCACGATCACGTGCTCGCGGTCGTACTGGACGGGGTCCTCGCCGGCCGGGTCGATGACGATGGGGCCGTAGTGGCCCATCTGCTCCTGCAGGCCCGAATGGCTGTGATACCAGTAGGTGCCGTTCTGCCGGACCTTGAATTCGTAGGTGAAGGTCTCGCCCGGCTTGATGCCTGGGAAGCTGACCCCCGGCACGCCGTCCATCTGGAACGGCAGCAGCAGGCCGTGCCAGTGGATCGAGGTGTCCTCGTCCAGATCGTTCGTGACGGCGAGGCGAACGTTCTGACCTTCTCGCAATCGGATCAGGGGGCCCGGAATCGTCCCGTTGATCGTCGTCGCATGCCCGCGGCGGCCATCGACCGTCCAGTGCGTGCGCGAGATTCGAAGCGCGATCTCGTCCCCGGAGAGTTCTTCGGCCGCCGGGAGCGGGCCCTTCGATGCAGACCGCGCCCAGACCGGAAGCAGGCCCGGCGCGGCGATCCCCGCGCCTGCCAGGCCGACACCCCTGAGGAACGCACGTCGATCGATCGGCACGCCTCGTCTCCAACCCGTCCAGCCCAGATACAGGATCGGGCGATGGTCGACGCTCACGCCGTCAGGCGCAATCCGGCAGTCGGAGTGAGCGCCTACGCTCCCGGATTGTGCCAGAACGCGGACGAGGACCATGCCGCCCGCCTGGCGTAGCGAAGTTGCCCGCCGAGTCTCCCTCGACAATCGATCGGCCCGGTCGCTCGCCGCTGATCGTTCGATCCGCAAATCAGCTGCTCTTCGATTCCCGGGTGATCGGGTTCTTCGTGGTCGCGCGCGAATTGACTTCGAACCACGCGCCGGAGGTGTGCTTCGCTGATCGAGCGCACCCGAGCCGAGCGCTCTGATTGGATCGACCCCACGAATCGCTCGGCATGTACATGCGTCTACGGGCTTCCAGGATCTCTGCTTCCAGCGGCGTGCCGCGCGAAGCTGTTTCGCGAACGTCGCATGGCGATCATGCGTTGCATCGCCGGAGACTGCGCGATCCAGCGCGTCGAGAGGGGGCCGATCGTCGGCCGCAGGGTGATCGGCCTCCGACCTTCCTGCCCCCCAGAAGCTGCCGAACGAGTGCGCGATGGTCCGCGACCTCGGCGAGCGAGTCGCCCGCCGCCCGAACCTCGTGAGCCCGTCGGGGCGCCCTCCGTGGAAGGACCGCCTCGACCGGGTCGTGGCCCGATCTTGCTTTATCGACACATACTGTTGACTTAGAGTTCTGTGCATGCCAGAGTGGTCGCTCGGACCCGATGGGAACGAGAGCCGCGAGCCGAAAGGAGGCCGCCTTGCCGCCGCGTGTGGACTTCGACGCCTATCACCGGGAGACGCTCCCGGCGCTGCTCGCGGGCGAGCGTGCCCCGCTCGTCGCGAAGGGCGCCGCCGGCCTCCCGCCGCTCGCCCTGCGGCTGCCCGATGGCCGTGCCTTCACCTACGCGCCCGGGCCGCACGGCCTCGCCGTATCGCCGGGCGACGCGGCAGCGAAGACCGTGGTGGAGCTCGACGAGGCGCTCTGGCAGGGCCTGCACGACGCGATCGAGACGCCGACCGGAATCCTCCTGTTCGAGAAGGGGAAAGTCGTCGCCGGCGAAGCGGGGGATTTCTTTCGCTGGGAGTCGGCGCTGCGCGTGGTCTACGAAGGGCTCCCGCCCTACGACCCGGCGGCGCCCCTCGTCGGCCGCGATGGTCGGGAGATCGATCCGACCCGCAGCTTCCAGCCGGACGACGATCCCGCGGCGATGGCCGATTTCCTGCGCACGACGGGCTACATCCTCGTTCGCCAAGTGATCCCGCCGAACGAGATCGCGGAGCTGCTCGAGGCCGCGGAGAGTCTCCGCGACACGGCGCGGCAGAACGATCCGATGTCGTGGTGGGGCGAGCACGAGGACGGGCGCACGCTCCTCACGCGCGTGCTGAACGGCGGCACCCATCCGCGCATCCGCGCGCTGCTGCGCGATCCCCGCCTGCTGCGCATCGTCGCCCTCTCCGACCAGGCCCTCGAGGCGACGGATACGGACGTGATCCACGTCCTGTTCAAGCAATCCGGCATGCGCCCGGACGGCAAGACCGACAACCCCTGGCACCGCGACTGCGGCCTCGGCCTCCACGCGACCATGTGCCCCCTGATGAACGGCAGCCTCTTCCTGCGGCCCGCGAACCGCGAGACCGGCGAGCTGCGCTTCATGCCCGGCTCCTGGCGAACCGCGGGCCTCTCCGGCATCGCCGACGACCGCGAGCTCGGCGTCGGCATCGAGGCCGGCCCCGGCGACTTCTCGCTGCACTACGGCGACGGGCTGCACGCCGGCCCGCCGCCCACCGCGCCGGAAGGACCATTCCGTTCGAGCATCGTCTTCGAGTACGGGCCGGTCGGACGCGCCGCGGGCGTGGGCCAGGAGCAGAACGACCTGCAGCTGTACGCGGTCGATACGAGCGTTTTGCGTTAGGCGATCGACCGAATCAGCGTCATGCGCCAGGCGCCCGTCCGCCCGATCGATCGATCCAGGAGGCCCCCATGCCCGAGCTCGTCCGCCTCGACGCCCGAACCGCAAAGCCCGAGGACGTCCTCCCGCTCCTCGATCGCGACGCCGCGCTCATCCTCGAACATGCGCTGACGGGAGACCAGGCCGAGGCGATCCTCGCGGAGCTCGCGCCCTTCATCGCCGGGACCGCGCCCTTCGACGACGATTTCGTCGGCCGGCAGACGACCCGCACGGGCGCCCTCGTCGCCCGCTCGAAGACCGCCCGGGAAGCCGTGATGAACCCCGTCGTCCTCGCCGCCGCGAAGGCCTACCTCGGACGTCACGCCGAGAACTTCCAGCTGAACCTGACGCAGATCATGCGCTTGCTGCCGGGACAGCCCGCCCAGGCGCTCCATCGCGACCGCTACCTCTGGAGCCGATCGCTCCCGCGCGAGGTCGAGCCGATGCTGAACGGCATGTGGGCGCTCACCGACTTCAGCGAGGAGAACGGCGCGACGCGCGTGATTCCGGGCAGCCATCGCTGGAGCTGGGATCGCGCGGGAACGCCGGAGGAGACGATCCCCGCGATCATGGCTCGGGGCTCGCTGCTCCTCTATACCGGCAGCGTGGTCCACGGCGGCGGCGAGAACCGCTCGGACGCGCCGCGGATCGGAATGAACATCACCTACCTGCTCGGCTGGCTGCGGCAGGAGGAGAATCAGTACCTCTCGTGTCCGCCCGAGGTCGCGAAGACGCTCGATCCCGCGCTGCAGGACCTGCTCGGCTACACCGTCGGCAATGGCTCGCTCGGCTATTTCTCGCCGCCGTCGACGCCCTCGCGCAGCCACGTCGATACGCTGCCGCCGGAGGCCGCGCTCGGCCGCCAGGCGCGCGCCTCGGAGCAGTCGCCCTTCTGAAGACGGCCTCAGCGCCGCCGGCGGCGCGCCGGACTCCGCGTCTCTTCGGCCGCAGCCAACTCGGGACGCGTCGCGCGCAGGACGAGGCGCTCGAGCGCCCGGCGCTCGCGCGCGCTCGGCGCGCGGCGCTCGAGCAGCGTGATGACGAGCAGCGGAGAGGCGATCGCGGAGACGACGGCGTCCGGATCGACGTCGTCTGCGACCTCCCCCCGCGCGACGCCGCGCTCGACGATCGCCCGCCAGCCCGCCTGGATCGGCCCATAGTAGTCGAGCATCACGCGGTTGAAGTCCGGGTAGAGCCCGCTCGCCAGGATCGCGTTCTGGGCACGCTCGACCGGATCGCCGAGGAACGCTGCGAGCTGCGCGACGAGCGCGCGGACGTCGCCCGCCCAGCTGCCGGTATCTGGCGGCTCGAGGCGGCGCGTATGCAGAGCGAGGGCGTTCCGAAGCAGGTCGGTGCGTGTCGGCCACCAGCGGTAGAGGGTCTTCCGGCTGACCCCCGCCCGCAGAGCGACGGTCGCCGGCGCGAGCTCGATCTCGCCCTCGACGAGCAGCTCGAGGCAGGCGCGCGCCACGGCCTCGCGCACGCGCTCGCTCCGTCCGCCGGGACGGACCCGCGCCGGCGCAGCGGACGACGACTTCCCACGACCCGACCTCGACGAACCCAGCGCCAGCCCTCCCCGTTGCGCGCACACCCTAGCCCAGGCGGGTCGACGGCCTATGCCGAGTCGGGCGTCGGGAACGGCGTCGGGTCGAGAAAGCGCCGCAGGACGTTCTCGCTGATTCGCGCGACGTCGTTCTGGTAGTCCGCGTGGGCCAGGCAACCGGCCCAGGCGATCGAGCCCGTCGAGAAGACGGCGCCGCCGTTCGGCGTCTCGAAGAAGACCATGTCGGCGCGCACGTCGGGATCGGTCGGATCGTGGGGCACCATGAAGAGGTACTCCTCCTTCGTCTTCAACATGTCGGCGCCGAATCCCGTCGCGGAGGCGAGGCGAAGCGCGTGAAGCGGCGTGCCGAGACGCGGCTCGGCGCGGTCGATCTCCTCGGAGGCCGCGCCGCCGAGCGGACCGAACGCCCCGAACTCGGGCCCCGCGATGCCCTCGAAGATCCAGGCGGCGCGCGGATCCCGGGCGGCCGGGAGCATCGAATACGGCCGGGCGTCGAGGAATCCCTGCGCACAGAAGCCGATCCCGACCAGTCGATTCGGCGCTCGGCCGATGCGCCGCCAGAGACCGCCGAGCTCCCCGGTCCAGGCGTGATGATATTCGCCGGGCTGCGCATCCCAGGTCCGCGTTCCGTCCTCGGCGCGGCGCAGCTCGAGGGCGGCGGGCCATTCCTTCGAGAGCGCGATCCGCCAGTAGAAGCCGTTGGCGCCGGCGTAGAAGAGCCGCCCGCCGTCGGCCAGCCAGCGCTCGAGGGCGTCGAGCATGGGCGTCGTGTCGTATTCGGGATGCGTCCCGGTCAGGACGACTCGATAGCGCGAGAGGAGCGCCGTGCCCTCTTCGTGGAGCTGGTGATCGGTGATCACGTCGAACTCGATTCCGCTCGCATCGAGCCAGCGCAAAAGGAGCGAGTCCGCGTTCAGTCCCCACGGCTCGCGCTGCGGCCGCAGGCTCAGGAGTGGCCGGAGGTGGGAAGAGTGGTGGATCCCGCTTCCGTCGGAGTCGCTGTGATAACAGCCGCCGCCGAAATCCTGCTCGCCGGCGAGGAGCTCGGCGTCGAGCTCGCCGCCGCGGCCGGCGAAGACGGCGGAATAGGTATGGGGCGGAAGCAGGTTCGCATAGGCGAGATAGGTCGCCGTCGGCGCGAGCCAGGCGAGCTTCGCCCGCGACTCGCCCCGCGGCGGCGTCACGAGAAAGGAAAGATGGTCGACCGTTCGACCTTCGGCGCGCAGCCGCACCGCGTAGAGCCCGCTCCGCCATTCGCGCGGCACCGCGAGCTCGAACGCGCGCGGCCAGCCGGCGTCGTAGAGGTCGTCGGCATGGAAGTGGATCGCTGCGTGTTGATCGGACGACTGGCGATGGTCGTGGATGGTTCCGTCCCAGCGGCGGCCTGTGACCGCGCGCAGCGGCAGATTCTCGAGCGCGCCGTGCAGCGCGTTCGGCGAGAGATCGAAGATTGTTCGGCTCGCCGGTTCGCGCCCGAAGTCCCAGGCGCCGATCAGACGGGCGAGCGCGGGCGCGTCCGGCACAGGCGTCGCGATCGCTGCGAGCGCCCGGTCGTCGAGCGGCTCGCGGGCGATCCGCGGCGCCTCGAGCTTTCCGTCGTAGTGGGCGGCGTAGCGGGGGCCGCGCGCGTCGGCGCCGTCGCGCCAGGCGGCGAAGACGAGCGGACGCGGTTCGCGCCCGAATTCGATCGCCCGCAGATCGATGCGAGCGTCGACGCATCGCGCGACGAGGCGGGCGCCTGCGCCGGCGGCGAACGGCTCCTGGAGGAGACGGAGCGTGCCGGTCGGTGCATCGAAGACGGCGCTGATCCGCGCCCACTCGCGGGCGTGCAGGGGAACGCCCGTCGCGTATTCGGCGACGCCGCCGCGGCCATCGCCGAGGCGCACGCCCGCGCTGCCGTCCTCGGCGAGGAAGAGCGCGAAGCCCGAGCGGTCGGCGGCATCCCAGGTTCCGAGCAGCGCCTGCTCGCGGCCACACGGCGTCGTCGGCCAGACCTCGACCTGCAGCGTGAAGCTCGCGATCCCTGCCAGCGCGCGGCTCGCCGGGACGACGGCCCGCGAGCCTCGATCGATGCGCTCCTCTCGAGCGATGCCGCGAAAGACCGGCGCGCCGGCGACCAGCTCTTCTTCGATCCCCGGACCGAGCGGCCGGTCGACGGCGCTCCCGAGTCGGACGACATCCGCTTCATAAGAGATCTCGCCCGCCCGCGTCGAGACATGGAATCCGATCGATTCGCCCGCGCGGACGGCCAGGCGATCGCTGTACCCGAGAATCAAGCGCATCGTGTTCCTTTTGCGAAGGGCGGATCGGCGAGGTCTGCCGCGCCGAGCGCGAGAACGGAAGCGCGAGCCGCCGATGGGCGATCCGAGCTTCGTTTTTCGTTCGCGCCCTGTTGCGGACAATAGGCGCCATCGGTGCTGCACGTCAGCGGTCCGGAGGGAGATTCTGGACGCAGCGAGCCGATCGGATCGAGGTCGCCGATGACTGGGGTCGTCAGCTCGGTCTGCCAATCCGTTCTGCCACCCCGACGACCTCAGCCATCGGCAGCCTCGACTTCGCAGTCGACAACGCCGGTCTCAGTGGCGAAGCGAAAGACGAATACGAAGGCGAGAGCTGGGACGAGTCGGGCGAGATCAACCTGACGGGCGCGATGCGGTGCATGCGCGAGGAATCGAAACCCATGATCGAACGGGGCGGCAGCGCCACCGTCGACACGGCATCGATCATCGGTCTCCTCGGGGAAGCGGCATGGCCCGGTTACGCTGCCCCCAAGCATGGCGCGATCGGATCGACGCGCCGCACACCCTGCGCTGGGCGACGCTGTATTTTCCCGGCGTGATCGAGACCGGCATGACCGAGGGCCGGATGCCCGATCCCCATCGGGCTCCCGCAATGCACGCCTGCCC
>CAUJGH010000490.1 GCA_963169575.1 Myxococcota bacterium
TCGCCGACCTCGCCGGCCGCGATCAGGTTCGTGAAGAGATCGTCGAAGACCTTCGGATGCTTGCGCAGCGCGTCGGCGAAGGTCGAGCCCTGCTCGACCGAGGACTTCACCGAACGGAGCACCGTCTTGAAGGTGATGTTCGACTGCTGCTCCCCGAGGATCCCGAGACACTGCACGAGCGGCAGGCCGGCATCGACCATCACGGCGAACTGCCGGGTGAAGACGACCAGATCCTTGATCGTCACCTTCGGCGCGAGGAAGGGAAAGATCTCCGCGATGTCCTTGGGCTTCGCCTTCACCTTCCCGGGGATGAGGCCCATGTTCTTGATGTGAATCGCGACCGCATCGGGACCGCTGGCCTCGAGCTCACCGGACTTCTTCTCGCCCGATCGCGTCTGTGCCGTCCACAAGAAAACCGCCATTTCACCCTCTCTCCACGACCCGGCGGCCATCACCGCGCGCGTCGTGCCTCAGGAATCGATCAGGACTTGTTGATCGGACGTCGCCCACCGGCCGCGCCCATCGCTTCGGGACCCCGCGCGATGAGCGCATTCAGCTCCTCGATGTCGGGGCTACGCGACTTCGCGACCTCCGGATCGACCATCCGTTTCGTGACGAGCATCGCCAGGCACTGGTTCAGCGTCTGCATGCCGGACTTGCCCTGCCCCATCTGCATCGAGGAGTAGATCTGATGGATCTTGTCGTCGCGCATCAGCGCGCGAATGGCGGAGTTGGGCACCATGATCTCGAGCGCGAGCGCGCGGCCCGGACCGTTGGCCCTGGGGATCAGGGTCTGGCACATCACCGCCTCGAGGACGAACGAGAGCTGCTGCCGGATCTGGGATTGCTGATAGGGCGGGAAGACGTCGACGATGCGGTTGATCGTCTGGACTGCCGAGTTCGTATGCAGCGTCGCGAACGCGAGATGGCCCGTCTCGGCCACGGTCAATGCGGCCTCGATCGTCTCGAGGTCGCGCAGCTCGCCGATCAGGACGACGTCCGGATCCTGTCGCAGGATGTACTTGAGGGCCGCCTTGAACGAGCCCGTATCCGCGCCGATCTCGCGCTGATTGACGATGCAGCCCTTGTGGGGATGGAGGTATTCGATCGGATCCTCGATCGTGACGATGTGCTCGTTCCGATCCTGGTTGATCCGGTCGATCATCGAAGCGAGCGTGGTCGACTTGCCCGAGCCCGTCGGTCCCGTCACGAGGATCAGCCCGCGCGGCTTCTGGACGAGGTGCTCGACGACCGGCGGAAGCCCGAGATCGTCGAAGGTCAGGATCTTGAATGGGATGGCGCGGAAGGCGCCCGCGACGTTGCCGCGCTGGACGAACACGTTGCCGCGAAAGCGCGAGAGCTTCTGGACGCTGAAGGACAGGTCGAGCTCGTTCGTCTCCTCGAACTTGTGTTTCTGGGCGTCGGTGAGCACCGAGTAGCAGAGCTGCTTCGTCTCCTGGGGCGACATCGGCGGCATCTTGAGCGGCACGAGCTTGCCGTCGATCCGCAGCTGCGGGGGAGATCCGGTCGTGATGTGAAGGTCCGAGGCCCCCTTCTCGATCATCGCCTTCAGCAATTGATGCATGTTGGCCAAAGTGTCGCCCTCTCCTCTCGCCCTTCGCCTAGACCGAATCCGACGTGCTGACGCGGAATACTTCCGAGAGCGTGGTCACGCCCTCGAGCATCTTGTTGAGGGCACTGCGGCGGAGCGTGCACATCCCGCCGCGAATGGCCTCGCGCTTGATCTCGGTGCCGGAGGCGCCGTTCAGCACGAATTCCTTCAGCTGATCCGTCATCACCATCACCTCGTAGATGGCGACCCGGCCCTTGAAGCCCGTGTCCGAGCAATTGCCGCAGCCCTTGCCCCGCTTGGGCTGGTAGCTGCGGGCTTCCTCTTCGGAGAGGCCGGCGTCGATGACCTGCTGCTTCTCGACCTCCGGATCGTCGGCGACGCACTGGCTGCAGATCCGGCGCGCGAGACGCTGGGCCACGATGCAGTTGACTGCGGAGGCGACGAGGAAGGGCTCGATGCCCATGTTGAGGAGCCGGTTGATGGTCGACGGCGCATCGTTGGTATGCAGGGTCGAGAGCACCATGTGGCCCGTGAGCGCGGCCTTGACCGCGATTTCCGCCGTCTCGAAATCGCGGATCTCGCCGACCATGATGATGTCGGGATCCTGGCGCAGGAAGGAGCGGAGACAGGCCGCGAAGTTGAGCCCGATGTCCTCGTGCATCTGGACCTGGTTGATGCCGGCGAGGTTGAACTCGACGGGATCCTCCGCCGTCGAGAGGTTCTCGCTCGTCTTGTTGAGCTCCGAGAGCGCGGAGTAGAGCGTCGTCGTCTTGCCCGAGCCGGTCGGGCCCGTCACGAGCACCATGCCGAAGGGCTGGTGGATCGAGTGCTGGAAGTCGTCGAGCTGCTTCTGCTCGAAGCCCAGCTTCGTCATGTCGAGCTGGAGGTTGCCCTTGTCGAGGAGGCGGAGCACGACCTTCTCGCCGAAGAGGGTCGGGAGGACGGAGACGCGGAAGTCCATCTCGCGTCCCTTGCCGAGCTTCAGCTTGATGCGGCCGTCCTGCGGCAGGCGGCGCTCGGCGATGTCGAGCTCGGACATGATCTTGAGACGCGAGGTGAGCGCGTTCTTCAGCTTGAGCGGCGGCTTCATGACCTCGTAGAGCAGGCCGTCGATCCGGTAGCGCACGCGGAAGGACTTCTCGTAGGGCTCGATGTGGATGTCCGAGGCGTTCTTCTTGATGGCGTCGGTGAGGATCAGGTTGACGAGCTTGACGACCGGGGCGTCCTCGGCCTCCTTCGCCATCTTGCGCGCGTCTTCTTCGTCCTCGCCCGCGACGAAGTCGATGCCGGCATCGTCGAAGCCGGCCATCACGTCGTCGAGGATGTCCTCCTCGGGCTCGGCGTAGTAGGTCTCGATGGCGGCGCGGATCGACTGTTCCGACGCGACGACCGGCTGGATGTTGTAGCCGGTGAGGAATTTGATGTCGTCGAGCGCGAAGATGTTGGAGGGATCGGCGGTCGCGAGGATGAGCGTCGAGCCGGCGCGAT